>QHQV01000076.1 GCA_003219945.1 Verrucomicrobiota bacterium
CGTCGCGAAAATCGACATGCGACTCGTGCCTGACATGAAGGCGGCGGACGCGCTTGCCGCGTTGAAGGCGCATCTCGCGAAACGCGGCTTCGGCGACATCGAAGTGAACATGACCGGCGGATACGATCCGACAGCCACATCAAAAGATTCGCCACTAATCCAGGCGCAATTAGCAACGTACAAAAAGTTCGGAATCGACGCATTGCTCTGGCCGCGCAATGCCGGCTCCTATCCAGGTTACGTCTTCACCGGCGAACCGCTTAAGCTGGCGGCCGGACATTTCGGACTCGGCCATGGTAGCGGCGCGCATGCGCCGGACGAATATTACATCATCGAATCCACGAACCCGAAAATCCAAGACTTCGATGGCGCGACGATGTCGTTTGTCGAGTACCTTTACGAGTTGGCAAAATAGCTTCCTGCGGAGCGCACGCGTCTCGTGTGCTGGCGAGCGCGTTCTCGCGATTGCGGACTGTTCTGTGAATCCACCTCTCCCTCACTCAGGCGCGATCGAGGGAAAGATTGTTTCGGCGCGACGCCGAAACCAACACGCGAGACGCGTGCGCTCCCAGAACATCCCGCCTACACCAGTTTGGCGTCGAGATTGATCTGCGTGCCTGCTAAAGCGACTGAGATCGGGCAAGTCTTTTTCGTGAGCTCGGCTTGCTCGCGGAATTTCGTTTCGTCAATACCCAGAACGTCGGCTTCGGTTTTCAAATCGATTGATGTGATTTTGAATCCGCCGTCGCCGGGCTCGAGTTTTACTGTCGCAGTTGTGCTGACGCGTTTCGCGGGATGCCCTGCCTTTTCGAGGTTGAACGCGAGCGCCATTGAAAAGCATCCGGCTTCGGCTGCGCCGATCAGTTCTTCAGGATTTGTGCCCTTGCCGCTTTCGAATCGGGACAAGAACGAGAAAGGCCCTTCAAACGCGCCGCTGCCAAGTTTCATCGTTCCCCTGCCCTGCTTCAGAGTGCCTTCCCATACCGCCGATCCAGTTCGTGTTGCCATTGTTTTGTCTCCTTTGTCTGCTGTTGGTTACGATTCTGCTCGCGCGCGAACAAGTTGCAAGGAATGGCGGCCTTCAGTCCACCGCTCAGCCGACCTGGAGATCGCCCCTCCTTGATGTGACTCAGGCAGCTTCTGGCGCAGCTGTGGTCGGCAGGGTTTGTTCGCGTTTTGCGTCGGCCAGCACGCGCTGTTTGCGACCAAGCCAGATACCTAGAACGCACCAGATTGCGCCAAACGGAACTGCCACCCAGGAAATGCCGACGAGTCCCAAGCCAAACCAGCGCATTAACGGGTAGGACCACGCACCAAGTTGATCGCCAAAACGGTAGCCGAATGTATCGATCAGGCTCTTCGCTTTGTATTTGTCCTCTCGCCGCAACACCGTGAAGAGAACTTCGCGCGCTGGTCGAAGTAGGGCAAAACCTGCGGCGCGTCGCAAAATCTGGAACGTTGCAAGCACGGTGAGAACGGGTGCGAAACCAATCGCTGCAAACCCAACAGCGCTCAAAAGCGGCATGAGCACCAGTGTGATTCCAACTCCAAACCATTTCATCAGACGGCCGGTCAGGAAAATCTGAATCAGCACCGTAATAGTGTTCACCGCGATGTCGATGTTAGCCAGGAACGACGTGCGCGCGGCGCGGTCCTGCAACTGATGTTGAGTGAGGTCGGATTGTTGAAAATAGGCCCATGTGTTCGTGAGCGTGTAAATCATGAGAAAGCCGGCGAGACCAAGTAAGTATGGGGATCGAGCAATGTGCGTCGCGCCGTCCCAGAATTTGCCGCCGATTGGTTGCTCACTTCGCTCGTCATGCGTCCGAAAATCAGCGGGAAATCGGCGCACGCATTGCGCAGCGATCTCCAACATGACCGCTGTGATGAGAAGGAAAAGTCCGGTGCTCAGCTTTCCGGCGAGCGAACTCGTCACCAAACCGCCAACGATTCCGCCAAGCGATCCGCCGACAGCAATAAATCCGAAAAGCCGTTTGGCTTGGGTTGGGGTGAAAACATCAGCCATGAACGACCAAAACATCGTTGTCGCGAAAAGATTGAAGACGCTGACCCAGATGAAAAATATGGGCGCAAGGATCGTGCGTTCCTGCGCGGCTGGCATCCAGCGCATGAGTAGGAAGAACACAAAAAGGTTCGCGATGGCGAAACGGTACGCAATCGGAATAAAACGCCGCCGCGACATACGCGCGACGATGGCGGCATAAAGCGCGTTAGCGATCAGCATCCCGGTCAGCGTGCCGGTGTACATCCACGGTAGGTTTTCAACGCCACGGTCGGCGCCGATTTCATCCCGAATTGGCCGGATGACGTAATACCCGCCGAGGACGACAAAGTTAAAGATGAACGCCAGCAGCAGCGCGTGGATCTCGTTCAGCTTTACGTCAACGATCTTAGTGAAGATGCGTTTCACACTAATGACGAAGCACGAATAACGGAGGACGCAGGAATGACGAAATCCAAATAATCATTTGTCATTCGAACGTTTGAATTTATTTCGTCATTTCTTTCTTCTTCCACGCGGCAAGCACTTCCGCTTCCCGTTCGGGCGAGAGACCAGCTTTCGGATGCGATTGTCGGTCCGGCGGCAGCGATTTGAACCACGCGAGCGTATCGCGTGCGGTGACATCGAGCAGCCGAAACATCAGACCTTTGCTCAACGCGCGACTAATATTTGTTCGCGCAACCGCATCATCTTTTCCCGTCCACACCGGCATGTCAGACCAGGGTTGCACTTTCTGCTCATTCAAAAATTCTTCGCTTACCCAAGTAAATTTCGCGTCCGCCTTCAGGGTGCCCTTAATTCCATCGAGCATCCCGCCGATGCCGAGCGGTTTGGCAGGTCCGGTCGCGTTGTAAATTCCTGTCTCGCGATTCTCGGCCATGCGAATGGTCCATTCAGCAAGATCACGCGCATCGATGAACTGAACGGGATCGTTTTGCTTTCCAGGCGCCAGCACGTCGCCAGCACGATTGATGCGCACAGGCCAATACGTAAAGCGGTCGCTCTCGTCGCGAGGGCCCACGATAAGCCCCGGGCGAATGATCAAAGTTTTTTCGGGAAACCATTTCTCAGCTTCGCGTTCCGAGAGCGCCTTTAGCGGGCCGTACGTTTTGAACCCGGAGGCGCGGACCGCTTCAATCGTCTCCTTGTACGGATCTACCCCTTCGTATTTCTCTGTCGGCGCGTTTTCATCGGGCCCCTGCTTCGGCTCCCCGTAAACGGAAATGGTCGAAGTGAACAAGTAGCGGTCAACCTTTCCTTTGAGTACTTGCGCCGCATCGCGCACCCATGCGGGAAGCATCGTCGGGTTGTCGATCACCACATCCCATTGCCGATTTTTCAGCGCGTCGAGATTACCATTCCGATCGCCGACAAGCTGCTCGACTTCAGAAGGCAATTCGCCGGGGTGCGTCTTGCCACGATTAAAAGTGGTCACTTTGTGTCCGCGACTCAGCGCATATTTCACCTGATACGGGCCAGTGAATCCGGTGCCGCCGAGTATGAGTATACGCATCGGTGTCGGTGTCTTCTCTGCAAATAAAGATGTTGGAGTTACTCGCGACGCAAGCGCAGTCGCGGTGGATATTTTTATGAAACGACGGCGATCCATACAGGCATATAGCGCCTGTAGGGCAACTGTGCCAGATGCCATTGGCGTTTCACAGAATGGAGCCAGCGGGAACTGAGCGACATCGACGACAAGCCCGCACCGTGAGCGAGTTGGCGCAAGCGAATCCAACGCCCTACAGTGGGAATCGTGACGCGACGTGAAGCTGCGAAAATGATTGGCACTGCTACGGCGGGTCTGATGTTTCCGACTGATGCGTCGCGGGGACAAGCGAAAGCCGAATCATCAGCGATGTTGACACGCACCATCCCTTCCTCTGGCGAGAAACTACCGGTGATCGGGCTCGGAACGTGGAGGGCGTTCGATGTCGATCTTACCTCGGGTGTCCGCCGACAACTCGAAGACGTTCTATCGATGTTTGTGAAGCTCGGCGGCCGTGTGATTGATTCATCGCCAATGTACGGTCGCGCTGAGGAGGTGATCGGCCAGCTCACTTCTGCGCTCGCCATTCGGGACAAGCTGTTTCTTGCGACTAAAGTCTGGACTCGGGGCAATCAGAGCGGAATTCAATCAATGGAACGTTCCATGTCGCTTTTGCGCACGAACCGAATCGCCTTGATGCAGGTGCATAACCTTCTCGACGTGAACACACAACTCGCAACCCTACAGGAATGGAAACAACAGGGCCGCATTCGCTACACCGGAATCACTCATTACGAGTCCGGAGCTTTGAGCGAAATAGAAAGACGAATGCGGAGCCAGAAGTTCGATTTCCTGCAGATCAATTATTCGCTAATGGAACCTGAAGCCGAGGAACGCGTTCTGCCTTTGGCGCAGGAGCGCGGCGTCGCCGTGATCGCGAATAGGCCATTTGGATCCGGCGATCTCTTCGGCAAAGTGCGTTCGAAACCGCTGCCGGATTGGGCGGCGGAATTGGATTGCCGCTCGTGGGCTCAATTCTTTTTGAAATGGATCGTAGCAAATCCAGCAATCACGTGTGCCATCCCGGCGACGGATAAATCGCGTCACCTGGAAGATAATATGCAGGGTGGAATTGGCCGGTTACCCGATCCAAAATTGCGCCGTCAGATGACAGAATTCGTCTCATCGTTATAGGTCTGCGACGCCCGTTCGTACATCCCGAGCAAGTCAAATTAAAAATTTTCCCTTCGCTAAAAAAATCGGTTGCGACCCTGACCGATATACCCGATAGAACGCGCGCTTTATGCCAAAACTTCTCACCCTCAGTTTTGTAATGCTAGGATCCATGGCAATTTGCCCGCGTCCCGCAATGGCGCTGCGATTCTCGGCGCCGACTCCAAAATTCAATTACACCGACGCCTCCGGCAAAAAACAATCGGTCGACGTTGTCGACAAGTATTATCCGAAGAAGATCGTCCGGCCGATTGCCAACGTAGATGCGCAGATTGATCCGAAATTGCGCCGGGCCGCCACCATCGCCGAGGAACGTGCACGTGCGCACTCGCTGTCCAAGTGCTGGCGTTTCGTAAAGGAAGCACTGGTTGCTTCGGGCGTAGTGAAATCGCGGCCGCAAACACCCCTTGCGAAACAAGCTGGCCAGGAGCTGGTGAACAATTACGGATTCAAAAAACTGCCGGTCTCGAATCCATATGAAGCGCCTGTGGGATCTGTGTTGGTCTACGGCGCCAAGCGTGCGGCTGGTCATGTGGAAATCCGGACCGAGACTGGATTCGTCAGCGACTTTCGTTCAAAAACGCCATCGCCCCGCCCGCTGATTGGCGTTTTCGCGAAGAGCTAAGCGCTGCTGTTTGCGCGATCGCCAGAACACGAGCGGCGTCCATTTTCGCTGGTCAATTCGCCGATAGCGCGAGAACTTCTGCGGATGGCTCAGCCCATCCGTATCGCCATGTGGTCTGGTCCGCGAAATATTTCGACCGCCATGATGCGCGCGTGGGGCAATCGGGACGACACTCTCGTTATCGATGAACCGTTTTACGCCTATTACCTTAAGGTGACAGGCATAGAACATCCCGGCGCGGACGAAGTAATAACAACCGGCGAAACCGATTGGCGGAAAATTGTGACGGACCTCACCGGCCCGATCGCGAACGGAAAGCGGATTTTTTTTCAGAAACAGATGACACACCATCTGTTGCCCGAGATAGATCGCGAATGGCTAGGGGCTGTGACTAATTGTTTTCTAATTCGCGACCCGAGCGAAGTGATTAACTCCTACATCAAAAAGCGAGAAGACCCCGCGCTCGAGGACCTCGGTTTCGTACAGCAGGCAGAGATTTTTGATTTCGTCCGAACACGCACGAATGCCGTTCCGCCCGTTGTCGATGCTAAAGACGTACTCCAAAATCCAGAGAGAACGCTACAACTGCTCTGCGAAGCTGTCGGCGTCGAATTTAGCAAGTCGATGCTTTCCTGGCCGTCGGGCTTGCGTCGCACCGACGGCATCTGGGCCTGGCATTGGTACGGCGAGGTGGCAAAAACGACCTCATTTCAGCCGTATCGTCCAACCCCGAGCGACGTTCCGGCGCGATTGCGTGAGATCTGCCAGCACTGCTGTGAATGCTATGAGCGGCTTTGTGAATACCGGCTGTATTGAGGATCTCGCACAAAGAACACAACGGGCACACAGCCATTGAAATAAAGTTTTTCTTTGTGCC
>QHQV01000491.1 GCA_003219945.1 Verrucomicrobiota bacterium
AATGGGAGAGTTTGCTTGATTACCCAGCTAAACTGCGTTTGAATCGCCGCAAAAACCGGGGAAGGAACCGCCGAATCCTACCGCTGGAGCCAAAATTTTTCTCGAAATTTCGCGCGCTTTTGCTAAAACTTTTTTCAGTTTCGCGCGTTAATTACTTAGCAAAAGGAACCATCTCCACAACGAAAACTCTACTTTAACACCAAAAGTTTTTTGACCCGCGTCTATGAGAATACTCGCGAGCCGAATTGCCCAGGAATTAAAGAAAGCGAATCATTGCGGTGTCTACGAACCTGAGTTGTCGCGCGTGTGGCCGCCCAACGGTACGTCACGTGAAGCCGAAATCGCCTACTTCGCGAAAACGTATGGCTGGCGTCTGGAGCTATTACAAGGAAGGATTCTGCGCAATCTTCGATAAAGAGCCTGTCGCTAACTGAGCGTCGGGTTTTTGATCGCACTCGATGATTGCGTAGCTACTGTGTCGCTTGGCGTCCGCGATCAAGTCGGGAGGTGACAGTCGGGATAAACGCATTCGTCGCATCGGCTACGATACTTTAGGTACATGAAAGCGTTGTTTTCAATATTTCTCGCGTTCGGGCTTTGCGTTGGCAGCCTTCAAGCTGGGCCTGTGCGCACGGCGAAGAACGCGGTGAAAAATACGGCGATTACCGCTAAGAACGTTGCGCATAGTGCGGTGAAGGGCACAAGGAGAGCTGTGCACACAGTGGTTAACACGTACACGCCGTAGTCGAAGCGCTGCTTAAGACTCCGACACTGCTTTTGCAAGTGCCAATACGACTTTCGATGAGGTGAAGTGCGATTAGACGAAGCACAGTTTCGAACACAAACTGTTGGAAACTGTCGAATCGGGTTTCGGCTTTTCATTTTGGGGGAATGATCGCACAATCGCTTTTGGGCCGTACAACGGTTTCGCCGCGGGTTCGTGAGATTGGTCTCCGCATTTTTGCGATTCTTTTTATTCTCACGTTGTTTGTTGGTGGCGTTCAGCTTCGCCGTTGGATCGGCGAAAACACGCGACATGTCCGTTATCAGCACGACATCATCAACGCCTTCTACTGGGGCCAAGAAACCCTGAAAGAAGGCCGCTCGTTATCCCCTGACAACTCGTCTGCCAATTCCTGGACCGGATTGTTCCGTGGATATTTGGCGCTCTACGATCGGGTTAAAGATGACGCTTACGAGAGCGATTACGGCCTCGATTATCCGCCGCTGCGACTCCTGACCATGGCCATCTGGAGCAAACAAGTGCGCGATGGATATCCGTGGATCGATAACGAACATCCGAAACTTGTTAATCCTCTGCTCAAAATTAACCTGGTGTGCGAACTGGTTTCCGCCGCAGCGATTTTTTTCCTCGTTCAGTTATGTGTACGGCGGTCAGTGCACGCGCACTCAACCTGGCCGGCATGGTTATCGCGGGAACATCGCGCCTCCATCTGCGGTCTGGCCGCGGCGAGTGTCGCGTGGCTCGAACCGTCCATGATCCTCGATGCACACGGCTGGCCGCAGTGGGACGTCTGGATCCTGCCGTTCTATCTCTTCGCCGCGCTGGCCGCTTTGAAAAACCGCTGGTTCTGGTGCGGATGTTTGCTGGCGTTCGGCGCAATGCTCAAAGGACAGCTCTTATTCGTGGCGCCGTTTTTTGTTCTTTGGCCACTGTGGCAAAAGAGGTGGCCGAGCGCGCTGCGGGTGCTTGCCGGTTTCACATCGACCGCGGCATTCATAGTTTCACCCTGGCTCCTGCGAACTCCCGGGGCTTGCATCGTATTCGTTGCTGTTGCTGGTGCCAGTTTTTTGATCGCGCTGCGATACAAGTTGCCGGATAAAGCCGCCTGGCTCGCCGGAATTCTCGGGTGCGCCGTGTTCATAATCGGCGCACTGACCGGCGGCAGCTTCGCGTGGTTCGAAATCGGTTTTCTTTACGGTACCAAGCCTTTTCATCAGTTCGTGTTACAATCTTGCATCTCTGCTCGCGGCGGCTGGTTGGTCCTTAAAAGATCATTTGCTTTCAGCTCATCTCGGATCGGTTCACTTTCATCTGACGCTGCAATGGGCATTGCGTCTGTTTTTCCTGGGCGCAGTAGCGTTGTGTGTCCGCGGCGCGGCGCGACATCTGCGAAATCGCGATCCACGTGTGCTGATTGCGATAACTGCCCCGTGGTTGCTGATGTTCGCGCTGCTTGGTCAAATGCACGAGCGCTATCTCGTCTGGGGGGCGGTGGTCAGCGCTCTCGCGCTGGGCGTTAACATCCGTTTGAGCATCATTCATTTCATCATCTCGGCCGCGAGCACGGCGATGATTGTGCACGTGATGTTGGTCGATAAGAAGCTCGATGCGACACTGCGCGCAATTGACGTGTTGCGCGGCATTCGGCCGTACGCATCGGTCTTGGTGCTCGTTTGTGTGGCTCTCTATTTCTGGGATGCGCTTGGTTGGCGGATTCCGGCGTTTCGACGTGGCGCCGTTAAGACAGCCACGGCACCTTCGCTGTCGCTCGGACCCGAGCCGGAGGAAGCCTGAAACTGCGCCAGCCTATTCTGCTGCGCAGAAAGACGAAATACAGCACGAGCACAATCGCGAGCAGATAAGTAAGCCAGCTGATCTCGCGAGTGCGACCGCTGAATCCCTTCACGACCGCGTAGCTGATAAATCCAAGCGCCAGGCCATCGGCAATTGAATACGCGAATGGAATGCCAACGATTATCAGGAATGCCGGGATCGATTCGGTGTGGTCCTTCCATTCAATCTTCGCCGTGTTTTGTATCGTCATCGCGCCGACGATTGTCAGCGCAGGCGCAGTGACGGGCGGATAGGCGCCGATCATCGCAATCAAAGGACGCGGGGACTCGTGAACCAGTTCCCCTGCGCCTAACGAGAAAGAGATAAGCCACGGCCGATCAACCGGCTGTGACGATCAACGACCTCGTCCGCATTGGGCGAGTTTAGAAACACTGAGACAAAATCGCTGTCCACTCCTGCGGTATCAAAGAGACCCAAGTTGCTCGATCAGCTTCGCGCGTGCGCATCGAAAGCACTGCGGATTTACGATTATGCCCGGACAGGTACACTGGCGGTGCGTTCGAGTTTGCCCCAACTGACCCACGCGCCTTTGACGGCACGGAGAATTGCTTTCCAAACGCAGTAACTAAGCATCGGGCGATAGATCAGGCGCATCGGTAAGATGCGCCAGGCGCGCAGGATTGGTTCGCATTCCAAAATGCAGGCGAGCGTCGCAAGTAGCACGTCCATGGCAAGGAATGTGATGACGAACGGCAGGACCGCATTCCACGCGCCGAATGGCAGAGAGGCCAGCAGAAATAGATCTACGATCGGCGTAATGGCGATCAGAACGATCTGAAAGAACCAGATGCTCGGTAAGCTGAACCAGCCGAGCGCGCGATAGT
>QHQV01000077.1 GCA_003219945.1 Verrucomicrobiota bacterium
GCCACCAATCGGCGCTCAGGGTCAGGCCCTTGAGCCATTTAGGGCTGTAAACAGCTCCATAGGTCCACTCATACGCCACTTCTGGATGCACACCGGGGTTACCCAGGATTCGCTCCTCGATCTGTGGCTCGGTCTGAGTGGAAAACGGATCAGCCACGATAGGGAAGTTTTGCGAGGAAGCCGGCGTCAGCTCAGAGAGCGTCGGCGCATGGAACGCCTCGGTATAGCTGCCACGCAGCGTCAACGCGCCGATGTACTTTGGATCCAACGGCTGCCATCGGATAGATACCTTCGGCTTCTGCGCATTATACGTGCTGTGCGCCGCCGGCACCGCCGCGAAGAGCCCTGAAGGTAAGACTGCCGAAGTATTGTTGCTGTACCACTCCTCGCGCTCGGCGAAGTCCACCTCGAAACTGTAGAATGCGGGGAAGTTCCATGTAGGGCTGGTAAATGGCACTCGCACTTCCTCATAGACCGCCCAGATATCACGGTTGACCCTGAAGCTTTGGCCATCCGTTGAGCCGATAGAGTTAAACGTTTGATTCAACGCATCCCGATCACGGGTGAATCGCGGCGCATCGTACTCACCGCCGAGCGCAAACGATATTGGCCCGGCCGGGAGATTGAACAAGTCACCGTTAAAGGTGGCATAGTATATAGGTAATTCAAACTCACCGGAGTTATGCAGCGTCACATAAGTCCTCGCAATGGCCGCGCCTGTATTTTGGCCATGGAAATTTAGGAAAGGATCAAACGCCGTGGCAGGATTTGTATCCAAGAGTGCGTCCCGCAAGCCAGGCTGGCTGACCTCGCCTACCGAAAGGTCCTGCCCCTCGTTTCGCGAATACCGGAAACCCAATTCCCAGTTCCACGTCTTGAAGTAGTCACCGAACTCGCTCATCTCACCCCTAAGCCCGAAGTCGAACAGCTGATCCCAATAGGTGAATTTTTCGTGCCGCGGGCCGGTGTCGTTGATGCCACGGAAACGAACACCGGTCGTGACTGGGAGACCACCGGTTGGATTACCTGGACTCGGAGGAAAGAAGTTTGGAATCGTCGCGTCTGCAACGGTGAACGGATTGAACGGATTGGTAAGTGGCACACTGATGCCGGTAGGGCTAAAGAAAGTCCCCGTAAGTCCGCTGTGGAACGGATCGGGTGTAAACGGCACCGCTGCGAGGGACGAATCGAAGTATGACCGCGCATATTTAAAATCGCCAAATACCGTCAGGTATTTGTCGCAAATATCGCGGGTAAAGGAGCCGTAGTACACTTGCCGGTCTCCCGGAGGCAGGTCCGGCGTGAAAGCCGCAAAGTTAAAGAAGAAGTAGTCGCCGCCCCCCTTATAATCGGTACCGGTTTGTGGGACAAATTGAATTGCATGGGGCCCGATGATACCGGGAGCGCCCGGATACGCATTGGGATTAATGAGACCCGGCGTTCCCTGTGGGATGCCCAAAAAAGGAAAATAGGCTGTCTTATAAAATGGCGAAGTCGCCGCGTTTAGTGCGGAATGCGGAAGGGGAAGTTACCGCTGCGCGCATCGAAGCCTCCGAAGGGAATAAAGAATCCGTTGGAGGAGATGTCGCGGTCACGACTGAACACGCCACCAGTGCGCTCCCAGAAATCGGCGATCACAACGATGTCGGTCTTGTCATCGCCCGTGCCCGAGGTTTGTGTTCCCATAAGTACCGCCGATTTCCAGACCCCGGAACTTATGGACCAGGAAGAAGTTGACCACGCCGGAGATCGCGTCTGAACCGTACACGGCCGATGCGCCATCCTTCAGGATGTCTACGTGATCGACCATCGAAAATGGTATCAAATTGATGTCCGGACCTCCGCTAAATCCTGCGGTGGCCAACGAACCGAATGCGACGCGTTTGCCATCAATCAAAACCAAAGTTTCCTTGGGCAACAGACCGCGCAGGTTGAATTGAACGGTGCCATCACCGCCGTTGCCGATGTTCAGGTTGACTGTGCCGCCCGCTTGCTGCGGAATGAATTCCTGAAGGTCGGTGGCGTTGCGGATACCGAGTTTTTCAATGTCTTGCGGCCGGTACGTGTCCACCGGGTTGGGGCCGGTCTCTTCCGCTGTGGGAATGTTTGAACCGGTCACGACGACGCGCTCGACCTCAGCCGTGGATGGCGGAGGAGCTCCAGGCTCGGCAGGCACGGCCGGAGCCGGCAATTGCGCGAATGCGTTCGACGCAAGGATTAATGGAAATCCGACGCCCGCCATCAAAGCGAGACGAACGAATCTAAACGTTT
>QHQV01000078.1 GCA_003219945.1 Verrucomicrobiota bacterium
AGCCGGTGCTGGAGGCGCTCGCTAGCGAACTTCCGCCACAGTTGAGAGAACCGAATGAAGGGAAGTGGAAGGCCTGGGCTCAGCACGAGGATGATGTCGTTCGTGCGCGTCTGGAGCAAGGCGCGCTCGATTCGATGATCAACTTGCTGTTATTCGGTACCTCGTTCACGACCCAACCGCGGGTCATCACGATGCGTGATTTCGAAGATCCAGTCGTGCAGGCCCGAGTGACTGATCTTTTGGAAGCACTGCGCAATCCGGGAAACAACGAGCGGATTATTTTTCTGCGAAACCTTCTCCGAAGCCGCGGAGTCGACCCGGACAGTTCCGTCGGGTCTCAGAAAACGAAGAATTTTGTTCTGGAAAATCTTCGCCGCGTTGTCCAGGAGCAGAACGTTATTCGCGAACAGTTTGATCAAGCAGGCAGCGAGAGCAACCAGGAGGTAGGGCTTTCCGAGCGCTCGCGTGTGTTTCGTGATCGCGGCATATCGGTCGATACGACCATTCTGTCGAGCTTCGGCATCGACGGCGCGCTGCGCGACATTAAGGAGCGGGCAGTGCTGCCAAAAGGCTCGATAACTCGCGTGGCGGTAATCGGGCCTGGTTTAGATTTCACCGACAAGGGATTCGGTTACGATTTTTATCCGCTCCAAACGCTACAACCCTTCGCGATTTACGATTCGGTTGTTCGCTTGGGACTCGCCGAACCTGGAATGATCGAAGTCACCGCATTCGACATTAGTCAGGAGGTTCTCGAGCATTTGCGTCGCGCGCGGGACCACGCCGAAAACGGAGAGAACTATGTCGTGCAATTGCCGCGCGAGTCCTGGCCATGGGCTCCCGAAGCGGTTCAATACTGGCGTTCATTTGGCAGTGAGATCGGCACGCCTGTCGCTCCGATTCAACCTCCGCCAGCCCTCGAGGGTCTCGAAACACGGGCAGTTGCGATTCGTCCAGAAGTCGTTCTTTCGTGCAAACCTGTCGATTTGAACGTCGTGTTCGAACAGTTCGATCGATCGGCCACAAGACCATTCGATCTGATCATCGCCACAAATGTATTCCTGTATTACGACACCTTCGAGCAGGCGCTGGCGCTTCGGAATATCTCAACCTTGCTCAAGCCGGGCGGATTTTTTCTGACAAATGACTGGTTGCCGCATGTGCATCAAATCCCGATGCGCTCAACGGGATACACACCCGTGCGATACGGAGAGAGCGGTGACTGGGGAGACAACGTTTTTTGGTGGCAGCGGCAATGAAGCCAGAAATGTGACTGTTTGAGAATGCGATGGATTCGCCAATCAAAAACTGGCGATCCAGAGGCGAGGACCTGACAAGCAGTTTTTGTGGTTTTTATGTAAGTCTTTGTTAGGCGCCCTTTCAGCTTGCAATCGACAGATCAGGTTCAGCGATTCGTGATTACGGTGAGCTTGCCGTATTGGCGCGCCAATGGCGGTGAACCGAAGACCTGCTCGCAACGCATTTCCACGAGGGATCGAATCGGGACATCGGTTTCAACAACGAATGCCGCTTCCCGATTTCGTTTGGGCTCGCGCCACGGCATGTCCTCCGGATAGACACGATAAGGGGTTTCTAATATCTCGTTAGACACGGCCAGCGTTTCGCCGCTCTCGAACAGCAACGGATAAACAAAAGAGATTGTGGTCCAGACTGAGGTCACGTTGCGTTGGTTCAAATCGCGATGAATCCCGTCAATGTCCGCTGAGGCAATTCGTGTCATGCAGTAGGTTCTCCTGTCCTCGCACAGAGAGAGTGTTTCGATCTGATTTGTTTGTCCGATGCGGATGTGAACAAAAATTCCCGTTACCAAAATCGCGGCGAGCGCAATGGCCTCGCCGAGGCGCGGCAACGGCGTCGAGGAAGAAAAGCCACGTTCCAACGTTCGTCCCGTCAGCATCGACAAGAAAAAACACCCGCCAAAGAAATAGCTGGGCACACCGGGAGCCTGACTCACATAAGGCACGAAAGAAGCTGCTGTAAGCACCACCATATTAAAATCCGATTTCTGCCGGGCATCTGCTAAATCACCGCGCATCGCGCGCAGAATTTTTCCAGGTGATGTCACGAAAGGCCACATTCCCATGCCGAGCGCCAATAAGGCGATGGCGTAGAAAACGTAACCGGCTGCCGGTTTCTCGGCATAGTACCACAGAGCCGTGTCCGGTCCGAAGAACTTCGGCATTTCATCCAGAAAAATTCGCCGCCAATTGGAAAGCTGAAGGAGACCCGAAAATCCACCTCCCGGTCTTTCAATGACAATATATCGCCAGTTGCTGAACCGATAGATGAGGTTAAACACAATCACCGGCGCATAGCCCAGCAGGAACCCGATCAAAACGGCCGGTGCACTACTGAACGAAATCCTGCGGCGTAAGATCAGCAGCAGCCACAACGCAGCCACCAACGGCACGGCCAACTCCAGGCACCAGATACTCAGGCCAGAGGCAAGACCAAAGAGTAGTAATTTTCCTCGTTTGGAAACCGTGGTCGATTCGATCGATGCAAAGAGCAGCGTTAGGACAGGGATTGAAAGAAAATACCAGGAATAACCTCTGACTTGGAAATGCCATTTGAGCAGCGATGGCGTTAGGGCAAAGGCAACCGTTGCGAAAAGAGCCGTACGCTGATCGTACAGCGCGCAACCCATTCGATAAAACAAAAACAGACACAGCAGCGATAAAACTACGATGCAGCCTTTTAACGGAACGACGCCGACACCGAACAACGCGAATGCAACCGAGGCCACATAAGCTTCCCACGCCGCGCCGGCATTGTACGGCTGACCATACATGTAGAAAGGGAAGTGGCGCCCCTCGAGAATGTGTTTACCCATGAGGCCAATGATGGCTTCATCACTATGGACATGGGTTTGCGACGCGAACAGAATCGCGAAACGCGCCGCCGCGACGAAGACGAATAGTCCAATAAATAACGCGTGGCGACGCATCAAATTTTATTGACTGGCAGTTCGAGCAAATTGGACGGCGCATCAATTGGCAGGCGGATGAAATCCGAAATCGGTCCGTAATTTTTCCCAAAGCCAATCGGCAAATGAATCTTTCTTTATCGCGCCAGCATTGGCGGCGATGAGGGTCTCAGCTTTATCCACACTTCCATTCAAGCAGTACAGATAGGCTAGCAGGAATGTGTCATTGGCACCGAGCGCGCCGCTATCTTTCTCGTTCTCCAACAATTGGATCGCTGTGTCGATGTTTCGCTGCGCCAGCGCTCCCGCGATCAAGTCAGGCATGACTTCCAGCGGCGGCGTTGCGGAAGTCTTCGCTATCCGCTCGGCAATCGACACCCGCAATCCATCGCTTCCCAAAACCTCCAGAACCGGCATCCGGAGTCGCGAATGCCGTAGATAAAGATCGAGCTCGGCGAGCTTGTTGCTTCCGACGATTTCAGAAAGGTAGCGCGTCTGCCGAACGGTCAAGAATGATTCCATCTCAGCAGCTGCTGGATTCAATGTCTCAGGCCAAATTTGCTTTATCAGCGACGATTGAACAAAGCGCTGAACCGCCGCGGGTGCCGTCAGATAGTTTAGCGCAAACCGATGGTTTGCCTCATCGTCCCACGGCCGATCTGTTAGCCGCTTGGGATAGGTGTCGGTGAGTGGCGCGACATTCTGCGTTATTCGGTCGATTTCGTCGCCGTCCATCAAAAAAAGTGCGCCCAATTGCTGCGGCACCTCAATCCCAATCGTTCGCAAATCTGCGCCCGTCTTTGGATCATTCCACAGCTGCCGAAGCTCTTCTTCAGTCGCTCTGCGGGCGGGGCCATTGATTCCCATCATGATCCAGTCCTGATCGGCGCCGCCCCAAACCAATGCATTTGGAAACGCATTGTGAAACGCTCGCAGGATCGCCTTGGTTTCCTCTACCTTTAATTGGTTAATTGGAAGCCAAAAGGTAGCGATTCCGTTTTCCTTTAGCCGGCTTCGCATCAGCGAAAAGAATTCCTGCGTGTATAGATTAACTGCCCCTGCCATTTTCGGTGGAGGCGGTTCTCCCGAAATGAGATCGTACTTTTGCGGGCTGGCTTGCAGAAAAAATCGCCCATCCTGAACCACCGCGTGCACCCGCGGATCGCGCAGCGGGTTCCGGTAATTGATTCCGGAATAAAAATCGGCCAGCGCGAATACTTCCTTTGAGATGTCCACCACATCGATCCGCTCGACAGTCGACTTGCGCGTGAATGCATCCGCTGTAACGCCGCATCCATAACAAAGAAGCAGCACATCTTTTGCCGCCGGATGAAATGCCAACGGAAGATACGCAAACAATCGCATGTAGCGCTGATTGCGCGGGTTTGTGGCCGACATCGAGAACGCGTCACTCAGCAACCGGTAGTAGTACGGCTTGCCAAACAAATCGCGTCGCAGCAACTGCCACGTGTCGGATGTGCCCTCAATCCGCTTTACAACGCGCGCGAGCACGCGGCCTTGGTCGTCGACTTCGTAGGGGCGGCTCGCGTGTGCGAAATGCGTCCCGGCGCGTCCGTACGGGAAAAATACCAGACCAAGAATCAGTATGGCCCAAAGCGAAACGACGATAATCCCGACGGGTCGTCGAACTGACCACGCTGCGCGTTGCCTTATCAGTAAGCTAAGCAAAGCATACCCCGCAGCGCAGCAAATGAGACTGGTTTGATAGCCCAGAGCGGGCAACAGAACAAAACTCGCAAGCAACGGACCAATTGCCGCTCCAGTGGTATTGAGCAGCGCCGCAACTCCCGTGCTATTCATCCGGTCACCCACACGCGTCTGGACCTCAGCTGCAATAACCGGAAACAGGATGCCGGAAACGAACGCGGCCGGGAACATCAGGGCGACACACAGAACTGCGATCTGCCACCAGCGAAGATCGAACACACCGTTCGCCGCCCGGATCAATTCGCCGGGAAAAAATAAATATGAGAGAAGCACGAAAATCGCTGCGGCGAGCAAC
>QHQV01000079.1 GCA_003219945.1 Verrucomicrobiota bacterium
CAGAACACAATCGCGAAAACCAGGCGCGAATCGCTCAATCTGCGATTCGATTTGATTCGACATATCCGTGCCGCAGTTGAACGGAACATGGCAGTACGCCCAGAGCGTGTGCCGACCACGCGGCGCGCGCGTTTCATCAAACAAACTTTGTTGCGCGACCAGCACGAACGGGCGCTCGGGAATTTTTCCGTGTGCAACGTTGCGTTCCGTCGCCGCAATTTCGTCAATGCCGCCGGCGACATGAATTGTGCCTGCGCGACGACAGGCTTCCGCTTTCCACGGAACCGGTCCACTCAGCGCATAATCAATCTTAAAAATTCCAGGCCCGTGTTGAAACGATTCCAGCTGGCGGCGATATCGCGATGGCAATTGTTGACCAGCGATACGCAAAAATTCCCAAACAGAAATGTCCAGAAGAACAGCGCGGGATCGTGGCAGTTGATTGAGATTTTCAATGGGACGATTGACCTCGATATTCCCGCCGAGCTCACGCAGGTAACCTGCAAGCGCATTGGAAATTTGTTGCGAACCGCCGCGTGGAATCGGCCAGCTCACCGCGTGTCCTGCTAGTCCGAGCACCAATGCGAATGCTGACGAAACCGGTGCCTCCAGCGGAAGAAACGAATGTGCGGCGATCCCGGCGAAAAGAGCGCGGGCCGGTTCGTGTCGAAATAAAAACTTGGCCAGCAACGTTGCCGGGCAAAGCGCCAAAATTCCAAAGTGCGCGAGCGTTATCGGGTGTTGTGGCCAATGCAACATTGGCTGCAGGAACTCGATCGACAGATTTTCCCAGTTACGCGCCAGCGGCTTCATCAGCCAGCGATATGCGCCCGAATCGTCGCGCAATTGTTCCGCGGTAGCATCGATGTCTTTGCAAAGAGAGGCGGCAGAGCCGTTATCGAGCGGATGCGCCAGCGGAATTTCGGGCTCGATCCATTCAAGGCCGAAGCGCTCCAGCGGCAGTGTTTTGAAAAACGGCGAGCCTGCTGCAAGTGGGTGAACTGCCGAGCAGACGTCATGCACAAAGCCCGGTAGCGTTAGTTCTGCCGAACGTGCGCCACCGCCAATCGTCGCGTTCGCTTCGCAGACAAGGACCGAACACCCGGCGCGCGCCAGGGTGATCGCAGCCGCCAGACCATTGGGTCCTGAACCTACAACAACGGCATCGTATTCAGTCGGCATGCTGAAACGGGCGAGCGATTTGGGTGCTTGATTTCCAATTACCTTTCATTGCGGAACATTGGCCTTTCCATGCGACTGAGCTTCGAGATTCGAATCAACTATAGGATTCAATGCGGACTAAAACTGCGAGCGATTTTTTGATCACGCGAATCAGCGAATGGGGATTAAAACGCATTTACGGGTATCCCGGCGACGGCATCAACGGCATCATCGGTGCGATCGATCGGGCAAATGGCGCGATCGAGTATGTGCAGGTGCGTCATGAAGAGATGGCGGCGTTCATGGCGTGCGCCCACGCAAAGTTCACCGGCGAAGTAGGTATTTGTCTCGCCACATCCGGCCCAGGCGCGATTCATCTACTCAACGGGCTTTACGACGCAAAGATGGATCATGCCTCGGTGGTGGCGATTGTGGGACAACAGGCACGCGCAGCCATCGGCGGCGATTATCAGCAGGAAGTCGATCTGATCAGCTTATTCAAGGACGTCGCGCACGAGTACGTGCATATGGCGTCCACGCCCGCTGCGATCCGGCACTTGATCGATCGCGCAATTCGCATCGCTAAAGCGGAACGCACCGTTACCTGCATCATCATTCCCAATGACGTGCAGGAAATGCCAGCGGTAGAAACGCCACCACGCAAGCACGGCACGATTCATTCGGGCGTCGGTTATTCGCCGCCGCGCGTCGTCCCCCACGACGCTGATCTGCGACGAGCAGCCGATGTTCTGAATGCTGGTAAGAAAGTGGCGATGCTTGTTGGAGCGGGAGCATTGCAGGCAACCGACGAAGTGATCGAAGTCACAGACCTGCTCGGAGCTGGCGTGGCGAAGGCGTTGCTCGGGAAGGCGGTAATTCCAGATGATTTGCCGTTCTGCACTGGACCGATTGGGCTACTCGGTTCCAAGCCGAGTTGGGACATGATGGAAGAATGCGACACGCTGCTTGTCGTTGGCTCCAGTTTTCCCTATTCGGAATTTCTGCCGAAAGAAGGGCAGGCGCGCGGTGTACAGATCGACATCGACGCAAAGCTGGTGAGCGTGCGTTACCCAATGGAAGTGAATCTCGTCGGCGACAGCGCAGAGACGCTGCGTGCGTTGACCCCCTTATTGGAACGCAAACAAGATCGAGGCTGGCGACAAACGATTGAGAAGGGCATCGCCGATTGGTGGCAAGTGTTGGAGGCGCGGGCGATGAACGAAGCCAAGCCGATCAATCCGCAGCGGATGTTTTGGGAACTATCGCCGCGACTCCCGGACAATTGCATCATCGTCGCCGACTCCGGTTCCGCCGCAAATTGGTTTGCGCGCGACTTGAAGCTCCGCCGCGGCATGATGGCTTCGCTTTCAGGCAATCTGGCCACCATGGGTCCCGGAGTGCCGTATGCGATTGGCGCCAAGTTTGCTTTCCCTGATCGCGTGGTGATCGCGACGGTCGGTGACGGTGCGATGTTGATGAACGGAATCAACGAAGTCGTAACGATCGCAAACTACTGGAAAGAATGGAGCGACCCGCGCCTGATCATTATGGTTCTGGCGAATCGCGATCTGAATCAGGTAACCTGGGAACAGCGAGTGTTAGCCGGCGATCCAAAATACGAATGCTCGCAAACCGTGCCGTCGTTCGAGTTCGCGCGGTACGCTGAAATGCTGGGCCTCACCGGCATTCGCGTCGACAAACCGGAACAAATTGCGCCAGCATGGGAACAGGCGCTCAGCGCGTCGCGTCCGGTAATTTTGGAAGCGATCACCGATCCGGAAGTTCCAACGCTGCCGCCGCACATCACTTTCGAGCAGGCGAAAAAATTCACTGAATCCATGACCAAAGGCGAGCCGCGCCTCGGCCACATGATTAAGCAAACATTTATCGAAGCGGTCGAAAATTTGCTGCCTCACAAGAAATAATTGGAGAACGCAAATTTGTTCCGGCTTGAGCGACGGTCGATCACCGCGTGCAATAATGAATCCTGGCTGAGCCAGGTTTGAGACCTGATTTGACGCGATCTGCGATGTCATTCTCGATCGTACAGAGGCGCACAACTCGGCAGTGCGGTAGCGTGCGCTCTCTCAAAGATCGGCCTTTAAATGCGAACACGACTGACGACGCCGCCTCTACAGCCGTTACTCACCGGTTTCCGATTTAGTTATATGAACCAATCATCTCGCCAAACGCAGCAACAGAACGATTTTTCGATCGAGGAGTACGGAGCGAAGACTTCGGAAAAGGAGGAGTGCGAGGAACAATTGCTCACAGAATACGCGACACTACTCGCTTTTTATCTGACGAGCGTGGCCGTTCTAACAGGAATTGCCGGTGAGCAAAAGCGTCTGCCGAGAAAATTTGGTGCGCTTGATATCGCGTTGCTGGGCATAGCCACTCACAAGCTGAGCCGCATCGTCGCCAAAGACAGAATAACCGGCATTCTTCGCGCCCCGTTCGTGAGTTATGTTCGCAGTGCCGGCGCGGGCGAAGTGGAAGAGGAACCGCGTGGCCGTGGATTCCAACGCGGCATCGGTCATTTGATGTCGTGTCCATATTGCATGGCTCCCTGGTGCGCCACCGCTCTGGGTTTCGGTGTGCTTTTCGCCCCGCGTGTGACGCGGTTCTTCGCCGGGATTTTGGTGAGCGTAGCCACCTCGGACTTTCTTCACCGCGCCTACGCCAAAATGGAAAAAGAATAAACTTTTAGTGAGTCGCGAACCTGAAGTTGTCGTAATCACGGGCGCGTCAGCCGGCGTGGGCCGCGCCGCCGCAAGAAAATTTGCGCGTCATGGCGCGCGAATCGGTTTGCTAGCCCGCGGGGTTGATGGATTGAAAGCTGCGCAGCGAGAGGTGCAAAAACTCGGCAGTGAAGCATTGATTATCCCAACTGATGTCGCCAACGCAGAGCAGGTCGAAGCTGCGGCAGAAAAAGTCGAGACCGAATTGGGCCCGATCGATATCTGGGTTAACAACGCGATGGCGTCGGTCTTCTCGCCGATCAAACAAATGACGGCCGCGGAATTTCGGCGGGTGACCGAAGTCACTTATCTCGGCTACGTCTATGGAACTC
>QHQV01000080.1 GCA_003219945.1 Verrucomicrobiota bacterium
CGCGCAATCGGGGCGTAATCGTGCAGGTGGGCAGCGCCCTCGCCTATCGGGGCATTCCGCTGCAGGCTGCTTATTGCGCAGCCAAGCACGCCATCCAGGGCTTTTGCGATTCGCTCCGTTGCGAGTTACTCCATGACAAAAGCAACGTGCAGGTCACGATGCTGCAAATGCCCGCGCTTAACACGCCGCAATTCGGGTGGGTGAAAAG
>QHQV01000494.1:0-261 GCA_003219945.1 Verrucomicrobiota bacterium
TTTGCTATCAGGTGACCAAACCGGACCGGCATCACGATTCGTGGTCGGCGCGAGATAAGTGATCTTCTTCGTCGCCACCTCGAGCACAGCGACGAACGAGTGGTCCTTGCGGTTCGAGCGAAACGCGATGCGCTTTCCGTCCGGCGACCAGCGCGGCCTGTCGCTTTCGCCGAGTAATTCCTCGACTTGCTCTGCCTTTTTCTTGCCGTCGATAGGCGCGATCCAGAGATGTTTCTTCGCGGGCCAGACGACATTCTTCCC
>QHQV01000494.1:509-1046 GCA_003219945.1 Verrucomicrobiota bacterium
TTGCCGAATACCCAGGCGACACGCGGCGCGTGTGGTGCAGCGATCAGGCCAGAAGGAAATGGCGCACTCAGCACCTGTTCGAGCGTGAAGCTTTCACCAAAACCAACGACAGACAGCGATGCGCTTCCGAGAGTAACGACAAGAAAGTAGAATAGGTTTTTCAACGCGGTCGCGCATTATCGTGGCCGAACAATGATGCGTCGAATGGATTCAGAAAGCCGGCGTTTTTAAAACCGTAGTGTTGGCTGATTATCAGTTTCAGGAGTTGAAGCTAATTTCGCTAACTTTTCTCGTCTCTCACCCTTATCCGAGGGGAGAGGACCAAGGTGAGGGGTGTCCGAGCCTGGAAAAGTGTTCCCCTCTTGTGCAAAGAGCGTTGCCGAACAGATGTTGTCCACATTCTGATCTCGGTCGAACAAACGATGGCAATTGAGAAAAAATACGTACCGCCCGCCAAAATTGATTCGGAGAAAGAATGTTGCGGCTATTCGGAGAGCAGGAAGAGCTACTGGATTGTTTTTCGCCATTATTTCGTCC
>QHQV01000494.1:1098-3010 GCA_003219945.1 Verrucomicrobiota bacterium
ACAAAAAGGGAACACTTCACATGACGAAGAATGCGGCGGGGCGGATTCACGATGTCCCCGGGTAAAGATCTCCGTCGGCATCGCCGGAACAAAAGGCCGGCTCAGCCCAGTCGCGGAAAAATTCTGGCAGTGCGCCAAAGAAGCCGCCTCAAGAAAATAGATTCATTAGCTCACTGTGTGTTGTTCGTTTTTGCCCTGTTACGTTGGCTCGAATATAATCTGATTCAGCCCTGACTCACGGGATCCAGCAAACAAAGGACTTCTATGCCATTTGAAAAATTCGAGGACGCTGAAGCTATTGACGACGAGCGGCGCAAAGCCATCGCGAGTTCGATTCGAATTATCAGCGTTGAAGAACTCAAGAAACTTGGTGAAGAAATCTTCGATTCACCCGATCGACCATGGCGGCAAACATTCCTTTCAGTGGTCACTGAAAATCCGGGTGCCACGTTTTACCACGCATCAGCAGGGGAGGGCGTGATTGTTCTTTACTCACGCGATGACGACAAAGGCTTGTGGTATCTGCCGGGGAGCGGCATAGGGCCATTGTCGGAGGGAGGCCGGCAGCTGATGAGAAAGGCGATCGCGGCTGGCCCTCACCGATAAGCGACGGGTGGAATGGTCTAGCGCCCTTTCGTTCGTTGGGAAGGATCAGTGGACCTACCTCTCGGATTTGATCGCAGCCGCTGAGGGGTTCGATTCGCCAACGAAGTGATCGATAGCATCGGCCACGCTTGTGAAACGATTTACCCCGCCCAATTTGCTGTCAACACCCTCATGGCGGAACCGGTCGCGCACGGACGAGCGCGGCTCCACCGCTTGAAACCGAATGCTTATGGCGCGGAGTTCATCCGCCATGCTAGCAAGGGTGTGCGCACTCTGCATGTCCACGAGCGGTGCAGCTGAGAGATCGACTATTACCAGTTTTGGCGGCGGGGACTCGACATGAACACGGCTCAGGATCGCATCGCAAACATTGTCGACGTTAAAGTAAACGATGGCGGATTCAGGCCGGAGAATCATTACGTTTGGAATAAGTTCGTTGTCTGAATGCCGGTCGCAATCTGAGAAACGGCGCGTGCCGGGAATGCGTCCGAGAAGAGCAACGTGCGGACGAGACGAAACGCGCACCAATTGCACAAGTGAAATCAAAGCACCGAGCATTACACCGCGGAGCAAGCCAAACGTGAGCACTCCGGCGAAAGCTGCCATCGCCACCACAAACTCAGAACGATCATTAAGCCAAAGTTCCTTCAACGTTGAAAGATTTAGCAAACCCGCGATCGCCACCAAAACCACGGCGGCGAGCACCGGTTGAGGCAGCGCGCTCAAGAGACGGGAGAAAAAGAGCACGGCCAGCAGGATAAAAACCGCAGCGAGGGCGGTGGAGAGCGGTGTCTTGGCACCCCCTTCTTCATTGACGAGCGACTGCGATGTGCCGCCGCTCACTGGAAAGCCGCCACCGAGTCCAGCGAACAGGTTCGACGCAGCGAGGGCTAGATTTTCCTGGTTAGCATCGAATCGTCCGCCGTGCTTCGCGGCGAACATTCGGCCGATCGCGGCCGTTTCGACCGCGCCGAGAAGAAAGCAAGCCAGGGCTAGTGGAAGCAATTCGTTCAGGTCACGCCAGTAAAGAGCAGGCAGCCTAAGCGGCGGAATCCCCTGCGGTACGGCGCCAATTAATTTCACGCCGCGCGTCTCCAACGAAAGCGTTGATGCAGCAATTATGCCTCCGATGACAACGAAGAGCGCGACCGGTTTGTGTTTGAGAAAAATTTTGCCAACGATAAGCAGTGCGAGCGCAATTCCTCCGACTAACAATGACGTCGTGTTCGTTTCGTTGAGGTGTTTGAAGAAGAAGCCTGTGTTTCCCCAGAAGCTTCCATGAGCGCCATGAAATCCGAAAAGCTTT
>QHQV01000494.1:3128-3599 GCA_003219945.1 Verrucomicrobiota bacterium
GGCAATGAAGGCGATGAACGAGACGAGCAACGCTGTGCCGGCCGCGAGCGCGCCAAACCGCATCGCATTGCCGCCCGTCATTTCGCTCAGCGACGTGCCGATGACCAGCGAGATGGCGGATGTAACAGAAACCGCGGTGTATCGTGAACCGCAAAAGATCCAGAAGACCAAGCTGCCGAACAAACAAGCATAAAGGCCTGTTTCTGGCGGCAGGTTGGCAAGAGACGCGTCGCCCAATGCAGCAGGAAGCAGATATGCGGCAAGGGTAACACCGGCGAGAACGTCGCCGCGCAGCCAGCTCCGATCGTAACTCCGCAACCAAGTGAGAGCGGGAATCCATCTGGCGAGGGAAGGGGAACTCATTGCGGCAATTTCATCACAAGCGCTCTTGAACGGAGCCTTAACCTCCAGTGTCTTTTCGATGACGCGCTTTATATTGTGCGACCCACCCGCGAACTGCTTCTAACGGAT
>QHQV01000490.1 GCA_003219945.1 Verrucomicrobiota bacterium
ATTACTACCTCGACTCGACGCCGACGCATTCGTACATGAAGGCACTCTCCAAATATCCGCAGGCCGAATATCCATACGCCCAGCTAATCGAGGAGAATCGCCGGCGCGGCTTGAGCGCGCCAGAGCTCGAACTGATCGATACCGGCGCTTTTAATGAGGATCGCTACTTCGATGTCTTCGCCGAATACGCGAAGTTTTCCGAGAACGACATTCTGATTCGCCTAACGATTGCAAATCGCGGACCGGAAAAAGCGATGTTGCATCTCCTGCCAACGCTTTGGTTTCGCAACACCTGGTCGTGGGGACCGATACCGGAAGAGTCGACGAACAAACCCTCAATCACTCTGGAGCGCGATAGGCTGGTGCGCGCGCAACACGACGTGCTTGGGAATTATCAGCTCGCCTTTGAGGGAAACGCAAAGCCGCTTTTTACTGACAACGAAACGAATTCTGCGCGCATTCACAATTATCCAAATGGTCAGCTGTTCGTGAAAGATGCGTTTGACGAATACGTCGTGCATGGGCGCGCCGATGCCGTGAACGCCCAAAACATCGGGACAAAGTTTGCTGCGCATTACGTGTTGGAGATTGAACCTGGAAAATCAGAGGTCGTTAGGTTGCGACTGTCTGCGACGGACGAAGCCCCGCTCGATCCATTTGCTGGCTTCGATGAAGTTTTCGCGCAGCGCATGACGGAGGCGGATGAATTTTATGACGCTGTCATTCCTTCAGAGATGGACAAGGAATCGAAGAAAGTCGCGCGCCAGGGTTATGCGGGCTGCTTTGGAGCAAACAGTTCTACCAATACTGCATTCGCGAATGGGCTGTCGGGTGATCCTGCGCAACCGGCGCCTCCGCCCGAACGACACTTCGGTCGAAATCGAGAATGGACTCACCTTTTCAACCGGGACGTTATTTCGATGCCGGATAAGTGGGAATACCCGTGGTTCGCGGCCTGGGACTTGGCCTTCCATATGATTCCATTTTCCAAAGTCGATCCGCATTTTGCGAAGAAACAACTGATTCTCTTTCTGCGTGAATGGTACATGCATCCAAACGGCCAGATTCCCGCATATGAGTTTGCGTTCGGCGATGTGAATCCCCCGGTGCACGCGTGGGCGGCGTGGCGCGTGTACAAGATGACCGGGCCGCGCGGCCAGCGGGACACTGCATTTCTCGAAAGCGTATTCCAAAAACTGCTGCTCAACTTTACCTGGTGGGTGAATCGCAAGGACGCCGAAGGGAACAATCTTTTCTCCGGCGGCTTCCTCGGACTCGATAATATCGGCGTCTTCGACCGATCGAAGCCGCTGCCGACAGGAGGATTTCTGCAACAAGCGGACGGCACAGCGTGGATGGGTTTCTACTGCCTTACGATGCTTTCCATGGCGCTAGAACTTGCACAGACCAATCCGGTTTACGAAGACATGGCGTCCAAATTCTTCGAGCATTTCATCGCCATCACTGATGCCATGAATTCGCTCGGCGGGACCGGTCTGTGGGACGAGGAAGACGGTTTCTACTACGACCAGCTCAAGGTTGATGGGCAAATGATTCCGCTGCGGACGCGGTCTTGCGTGGGGCTGCTGCCGCTTATCGCGGTCGAGAACCTTGAGACGGCAAAGATCAACAAGCTCCCCGGCTTCAAGAAGCGCATGGCGCATGGAGTGGTTCCTCAATTACCGCAAGGACCTGGCGTCGCTAGTCACCTATTGCGAAGTTTGCCCCTTCACCGGAAACCGGATGCTGGCGATCCCAAGTCGGGATCGGCTGCGCCGCGCATTACGCTACATGTTGGATGAAAACGAATTCCTCTCGCCGTATGGACTTCGTTCAGTTTCCAGAACGCATGGCGAAACACCGTATGTTTTCCGTGCAGGCAACGAAGAATACCGGGTCGATTACGTTCCGGGTGAGGGGAACAGCTATCTTTTCGGCGGCAACTCGAACTGGCGCGGTCCCATCTGGTTTCCGATCAATTTCCTGATCGTCGAAGCGCTTGAACGTTATCACCTCTTCTACGGCGACTCGTTCAAAGTCGAATGCCCCACCGGCTCCGGAAACATGATAACGCTCCAGCAAGTGGCGCGTGAGCTTGCGCGGCGACTGGGAAGTATCTTCTTGCCTAACGAGGACGGAACCCGCCCATGTCATGGTGATTCCGCGAAATACGCGAACGACCCACACTGGCGCGATCTCGTACTGTTTTACGAATATTTCCACGGCGAAACCGGTCGCGGCTGCGGCGCAAGTCATCAAACCGGATGGACCGCGCTCGCCGTGAAGCTCCTGGAGAATACAATTGAACACACTGCTCAAAGCATACAGGTCCCTCGTGACGCCAACAGCGACGCGTCCACGGTACGTGGCGCGACTGGCGCAAAGCGCAGACGAAGTGCGTCGCGCCCAGCAGTTGCGCTTTGAGGTTTTCAATCTCGAACTGGGCGAAGGATTGGCCGAGTCGTACGCGACCGGGCTCGATATAGATCCATTCGATGAGTTCTGCGATCACCTAATCGTCAAAGAACTCGCGACGAGCGAAATTGTCGGCACGTATCGATTGCAGACGGGCCAATTGGCGGCGGCAAATCTCGACTATTACAGCGAGCGGGAATTTGATTTGCGCCGTACGAACCGTTTCGCTGCGA
>QHQV01000244.1 GCA_003219945.1 Verrucomicrobiota bacterium
CGGTTTGCCGGAGCAGGAACTGTTTCTCCAATGCTTTCTCCACCAGGCTCAGAAGTTCCTCCGGCGCATACGGCTTGCTGATAAAATGGTACGCGCCGCGTTTGATCGACTCGATGGCGTTATGCAGCGAGTCGTGCGCCGTGAGAATGATCACCTGCGCTTTGGGCAACTCGGTCTTGATCCGATCGAGCATTTCCAACCCATGGGCGTCCGGCAGTTGCAGGTCTAGCAAAACGAGCGATGGCGAATTTGATTTCAGCAACTTCAGGCCCTGCGACGCTGTGGCCGCGGCATCCACGTGATAACCATGGCGCTTGAGTAAGGCATCCACCGTCATCAACACCGGCCGCTCGTCGTCGATGATCAGAACGCGATGGTTCTCAGTTTTCATTATTTTGCGCTGCTGGTACTACGCACGTGCACTGGGCTACAGTTGCTTAAACTGCAAGAACGCCATGAGGTTCAACCATGTTCGGATTGCCGGCTCGACACCGGGAGTGTCACCGTCGAAACGAGCGTCGCGGCTTTGGGATCGTATTGAGCGTGCAACTCTCCGCCGTGCGCTTCCATGATAGCGCGGATGCGGTTCAGACCAAGGCCATAATGTCTCTGTCTGATGTTGTGGAGTGGTTCCCGCCCCCAATTTCGCGTATCCGAAGAGAAAACCGGTTTTGGTTCGTGGAGGCTGAACAGGAAGCAGCCATCGCTGATTCTGGCTCTTGCTACCAGTGCGCCCTTGCCGCGAGCGTGCTGGAATGCGTTCGCAAAAAGCTCCACAAACACTTCCTGGAACAGCTGCGGATCGATATTCAGCATCCCGTCCTGAAGTTGCACGTCCCATGTGATCTCGTGGTTTTCCTTCGAAAAATTGCGCTCAACCTGCGTGCGCATGTCGGCCAAAAATTCACCGGCCGGATAAGTAATCACATTCGGTGCAATCTCTCCGACTGCTCTTGAAAGCAGTTGCAGTGTCGAATTCAGGCCAGAGACGACTTCACGCAGACGCTTAATCTCGTTTGTCAGTTCCTGATCCTGCGTCAGTTCACTGATGTAAGCCGACTGCAGCTCGATCGCGTTCAAATCATTGCGCAAATCGTGACTGAGTTGTCGGACGAAACGAACGGTGTCACTCCACGGCAGGGTCAAGGAGTCTGTTGGAGCTTCCGAAGCATTGTCCGTCATAGCTGTACAATTACTCGGATTTTCCGAGCGAAAACCGATCATCCGCAGCTTCATCGCCGGCTGCGACCTCGATCCGTGAATCGTTGCTCGCCAGGTGCCGTAACAAGTGGAAAACGTCCTCCGGGTCAGCATCGACTGAGCGCGCGATCTCTTCGGCAGTGTTACCTTCGCCGGAAAGCTCTTTGCGCACTTGCATCTGGAGCTGCAACAGGTTACTCGCCGCTTTCTTGCCCGCTTCGACGCCGGGTTGATCGTACGCATTGATATTAACCAGCGAGCCGTAAAAGCCGACTGCTCGTTCATACAGCGCGATCAATGCTCCGATGTAAAACGCGTTCACCTCGGGAATGCTCATGGTAATTGATTCCCGTCCCTTTTCGTACAACGCGCTGCGGGTCCCGCGCAGAAATCCCCCAAGGTAATCGCCGCTCGTAATGCCATCCTCGACTTCAACCCGCGCGCCGCGTCGATCGTTGCGCACTTCCACAAATGTTACAAAAAAATTCAGAACGCCGTCGCGCAGTTGTTGCACATATGAATGCTGGTCGGTTGAGCCTTTATTCCCGTATACGGCAATGCCCTGATGTACGATCTCGCCCGCCAAATTCTTTTCTTTGCCTAACGATTCCATCACGAGTTGCTGGAGGTATTTGGTGAACAACGCCAGCCGATCTTTGTATGGGAGAACGACCATGTCCTTCTGGCCTCTTCCATTGCCGGCGTGATACCACATGAGTGCGAGAAGCATGGCGGCATTTTGCGCGACGTCGGGTACGCGGGTGCGCTCGTCCATGGCCGCAGCGCCGGCGAGGAATGCATCGATGTCAGAGCCTTGCAGCGCCATCGGTAGTAGCCCGACCGCGCTCATCACCGACGTGCGTCCGCCAATCCAATCAGGCATTGGGAAACGCGCGAGCCAGCCCTTGGCTTCGGCGTGTTTGTTCAACTCGCTTCCAACGCCGGTCACAGCGACAGCGTGCCTTGCAAACCGAAGTCCCTTGGCGGCGAACTTCGCTTCCGCCTCCAGCATTCCGTTCCGTGTCTCTTTTGTCCCGCCGGATTTTGAGACAACGATCACGAGTGTCTGTGAAAGCTCCTCTCCTATCCTGTCAAACACGCGATCAAAACCTTCAGGGTCGGTGTTGTCGAAGAAACAGATGTCCATAGGATCGTCTGGCGAGCCGAGCGCAGCTGACACGAATTGCGGCCCTAGCGCGGAGCCGCCAATCCCAATGTGCAGCAGGTGCTTAAAGCGCCGTCCGTCTTCGGCGGTGATTTTTCCAGCGTGAACATCTTTCGCGAATGCTTTAACGCGCCCAATCGTGTCTTCGATTTCCGAACGTACTTGCGGCGTCGGCGCAAGCGCAGGGTTTCTCAGCCAGTAATGACCAACCATTCGCTTCTCTGTCGGATTAGCGATTGCTCCCGCCTCCAACTCTCGCATCGCCGCAAATGCATGCTCGATTTGCGACCGCATTTTTTCGAACAGATCGTCCGGAAATTTCATACGACTGATGTCGAGAGAAAAGCCGAGTTGACGGTATTCCACGAGATATCGTTGAAATCGCTGCCAAAGTGACGACCAAGCCATCAGGATAGCGAAGTGAAATTCGATTGCCGCGTCAAGTCGCGACAACAATTTCGTGTTCTCATTACGAGCACATGGATCGGCGCTTAATTGTTTTTCGAAATACGGCCTCGCGGCAATGTGGAGCATGGAAGAACGCTGCATGGTGATCTTCAGGGAGCGCGAGCGCCTCGTCCGCTGTGTCAGGTGCCTCGCGGGACACACGTGCGGAGCTTTTCGGCGGGTCGCCCAAATGGCGCCACGCGAGGCGTCGCCTTGGGCATCAAGTCGCCATTGGCCTTGACTTAACTCTTCGGATTTACCGGGAAGTGCTTGTTCTTCAGATGCTCGGGCACGGCTTTGGTTTGCTCCGCCTCGATCTGCTCGGTCGCGGTGTTCAGTGAATCGTACGCTTCGCGGCTTTTGGCCGCGCGACACATGTAAGCGGTCGCGTGTGCCAGAGGGATGCGCGCCTCCGGCATACCGACAAATTCCACTGCCTGTTGCGTCGCGATCGCAAGCTGCAACGCTTCGGGATCAGCAAGTCCAACGTCTTCGCTGGCGAAGATCACAATTCGTCGCGCGATGAAACGGAAATCTTCTCCGGCGTGCAGCATTTTCGCCAGCCAGTACATCGCGCCTTTCTCATCCGAACCGCGCATGCTTTTGATGAACGCGCTGATGGTGTCGTAGTGCGCGTCGCCGACACGATCGTAAACGACGGCCTTCTGCTGGATACTTTCCTCGGCAACTGCGAGCGTGAAGCGAATCGTAGGACCAGCGTCCTCGCTTACCCTTTTGTCAGACGCAACCGGGGACGGTCGCACTACCTTAGGCGACGTCGTTAGCACGCCAATCTCGAGTGCGTTTAGACATTTGCGCGCATCGCCGTCGCTCAACTTCGCCAGATGCCGGCGCGCGTCTCTGTCCATCTTCACGTCGTAATTTCCAAGGCCCCGCTCTTTGTCGGCCAACGCGCGATCGATCAACTGCTCCAACTGCGCGACGCTGAGCGGTTCGAGTCGGAAAACCTGTGAGCGCGACACCAGCGCGCTGTTTACGTAAAAGAACGGATTGTATGTGGTCGCACCAATGAGGCGAAGATTTCCAGCCTCCACGTCGGGCAAAAGAATGTCCTGTTGCGCCTTGTTAAAATGATGAATCTCATCCACGAACAGAATCGTCTTTTGTCCAGATGTGCGTAGACGATTCGTGGCCGCCGCGAGCACGCGGCGCATTTCGGCAACATTGCTTTCTACGCCGCTGATCCGAACAAATTTTGCATGCGTCATCTCGGCGATGACACGCGCCAGCGTCGTCTTTCCGCTGCCGGGCGGTCCATGGAAAACCACCGAGGGCAGGCGATCCGCCTCAATCGCGCGACGCAAAAGTTTGCCCGGCCCAAGAATGTGTTCCTGGCCGACAAACTCATCGAGCGAGCGCGGTCGCATCCGAGTGGCCAGCGGCGCAGCGGTGTTTGCAGTTTCAGTCTCGTGTGCTCCCTCGAACAGGTCCTGCACGCGACAAACTACGGCGCGCTCACGGACTGTGCATCCTCATTTCAGATTGAAGCGAAAGACTTCTTCATGATAGCGTGCAAGGCTTAATCGATATTGATGGAGTAATCCTTACGAAGTGATTAGTACACGCACTAAGTGGATTTTGGGCGGAATCAGCACGGTCGTGTTAGGCGCGCTGGGCAGCGGACTTTGGAGTGGCGTATTCGCGCCACTCGGATCCTTCGCGTTCAGAGGGTTGCTGTCGATTGTGACGCTCGGTCTTGCCGCTGCCAAGGACTCTGTTTACCGCCGAGCCGCGTTGGGATTTGCAGAGAGAGCGAGCGAGTTGCTCCTAGCTGCCCTCGCTGGCGGGGTAATCGCAATCCCTATTTGCATGTTGCTCTTTGCCATGATTTTTCCGCGTAGGGCGCGCACCTTAAGTCGATCACTTCTTAAACACGTTCATGAAGTCGGCCCCAGTAAAGATTATGGACGAAGCGAGATTCTACAGCCGTTCACATTATGCGCTGATCGGGATTTACGATGAAGCAGGCTATGTAATCGACACGCACGAGCAGGCGGGGCATTTCGGCGACGTTGCTTTCCGCGCCGCTGAAGCAAACGAATTTTCTCCGCGTCATCTCTGCGATGACGCGCGCAAGCGTGGTCTTGCCGCTGCCTGGCGGTCCGTAGAAATCCACCGATGGCAGACGATCTGCTTCGATTGCGCGGCGCAAAAGTTTGCCCGGTGCGAGAATGTGTTCCTCGCAGACAAACTCATCGAGCGAGCGCGGCCGCATCCGTGTGGCGAGCGGCGCGGCGGTGTTTGCAGTTTCAATCTCGTGTGCTCCCTCGAATAGGTCCTGCACGTGAGAAATTACGGCGCGCTCGCGAAGCAGGCAATCGTGCCTGCTTCACGATCTTGAGCTTAAGCAGCGCGCCAGGTAAGCTCGACCGCGTGAGATGAAACGCATCCTTGTTCCGATTGATTTTTCCGATGTAACGCCTCCGGTGATCAATCTGGCACGACAGCTTGCCAAAGCTCTCGATGCTGAGATTCATCTCATTCATGTGAAAGAACTGACGCCGACTGCTTTCGCGGCAGGCATGTTGGAATCTGGCCTGGCGGGAATGCCCGAGCTTGAGCCAGTATCGGGTGTGCCGGGCTCTGGATTCGACTCAATGCCACAGACGATTCCAGAGAGCGACAGCCAAAAGTCGCAGCTTGTGCAATGGCAACAAGAAATCGAGCAAGCCGGCATCAAAGTCACAATGCACCAGCCGACCGGACCGGTGGCAGAGGAGATTTTGGATCAAGCCGACGCGCTCAACGCCGATTTGATCGTGATGGGCAGGCATGGGCACGGCGCGATGTATCATTTGCTGGTGGGCAGCGCCACCGAGGGCGTTCTCAAGCACGCCACCCGGCCAGTGCTGCTCGTGTCGGGTTCCAAACGTTCATAACAGGCTTGAACTCCGACGCTCAAACCTGAACGTGCGGTCATCTGACATGCTGTTGGACGTTCGGCTCTTCTCCTCACTTCAAATCTCGGTGATTGGCGCGTTGCATTGCAGCTTGCGCTGCGAACGCGCAATAAGCGAAAACTGCGACTAGATGAAGCTGCTAGGTGCGCCGCGTCAGCCATTTGTCGGGCTGGCGTTGATGGCTGCGGTCGGAATCATCGTGGCCGAGTTCGTTCCGGTACGATCTACCGTATTGACTTTAGCAGCAATAGTTCTCGCAATCTGCATTCTCGTTGCGTTCTGCCGGCCGAAATTGGCTGCGACATATCTCGTCGTCGCGTTTGGTTTTTTTCTGCTGCACAAATTCGCGACAACAAACACCGCAGGCCAGCAACTCGCAGACAAACTTGGCGAGCGGCCGCGCGTCGTCACAGCAGTCGGATGCGTGATCAATGAGCCGAAGATCGTGCCGAGCGGATTCGCAACTTTCCTGCTGAAGCTGAAGTCAATTGAACTCGAAGGCAAAACCGAGTCCACGCGCGCAGTCTGGCAGGTCCGTTGGAAAGGCGCGCCGGAGTTTGGTGATGAAGTCAAAATTTTCGGAATTGCCGAGCCAATGGCGCCGCCGCGGAATCCCGGCGAATTCGATATGCGCGCCTATCTGGCGCGGCATGATGTCCGCCGAATGCTCTTCGCTCGTTATTCAGAGGACGTCACGTTGATCCGCCACGGCAGCGGTAATCCGGTCCTGCGCGCTGCACAAGCGTCGCGGACGTGGATGCAAAACGCGTTGTGCCGCGGTCTGGACGATGCGCCCGAGGTAAAAAGTTTCATCAGTGGAATCGTGCTCGGCATCCGACACGAAACACCGGAGGACATCGAGGAGCCGTTTCAGCAAACCGGCACGATACACCTTTTCGCCGTCGCTGGGTTGCATGTGGGAATTGTGGCGGCCCTTTTGTGGGTTCTGGCTGCGGTAGCGCGCCTGCCACGCAAACGCGCAGCGGCATTCATCATTCCCTCGCTCTTTTTCTATGCGGCGGTAACGGGGCTGCACATCCCGGCGTTACGCGCGGCTGTGATGGCTTCAATCCTCGTCGGCAGTTACTTTTTCGAACGACGAGTATTTTTGCCAAACAGTCTCGCGGCAGCGGCGTTTTTCATTCTCTGTTGGAACACGAACGAATTGTTTTCGAGCGGGTTCCAGCTTTCCTTCGCGGTGGTTGGCGCAATTGTGCTGTTTGGCGATCCGTTGTTCAGACTTCTCCAGCGGCGTGCGGCTCCGGATCCTTTTCTGCCACAAAGCCTGGTACGCGGTCCACGCCGATGGATGCACTCCAGCTATGAATGGTTTTGCGGTGGTGCATCTGTCTCGCTTGCAGCGTGGATTGGTTCATTGCCGCTAATTCTTTGGTACTTCCACCTGGTCACGCCGATTTCTTTGCTGGCAAATCTCGTCGTTGTCCCGATTGCATTCTTTGTCCTCGCCGTTGCGCTTCTGTCGCTGATCACTACGCCGCTCCTCCCGTGGATCGCTGTTGTTTTCAATAACGCCAACTGGACGCTGGCCACGCTGGTCATCGGCATTGTTCATCTGTTCGCGCAAACTCCCGGCGGACACTTTTACGTTGGCGAACCTGACTGGGGCGGCCGGATCTCTGCCAAGATCACGGTGCTGGACTTGGGTGCGGGCGCGGCCGTTCACGTCCGAGTGAATGGCCACGACTGGTTAATCGATTGCGGGAGCGAACGGAGTTACGAGCGAATCGTGCGCGGGTATTTGCACTGGGCTGGCGTGAATCAGCTCACGGGTTTGGTGCTCACCCATGGCGACTCGCAGCACATCGGTGGCATTACGCAATTGTTGAGCGATTTCCCACGAATCCGTTTGATCGATAACCCTGCGCCCGATCGTTCGGTCCTTCATCGACAGCTGTCCCGAATAGTGTCTGGGCTGGAAGGACTCGGAGGCAAACCTGCAAAGTTGGCTGCCGGAGACAATTTTCATTTGTCTCGCGACGCTATTGCACATCTTTTGTTTCCGCCCCGCGGCTTTGCAGGAGCGACCGCGGATGATCAAGCGCTGGTTATCCGATTACTAATCCCGCCAGAGAGATTCGTTTTGTTTATGTCGGACAGCGGCGCAGAAACGGAGCGCACGTTGTTGAGCAATGGTTCGGACCTGCAGAGTGACATCCTTGTGAAGGGCCAACATCACTCTGGAATTTCCGGCCCGGCTCCATTTCTCGATGCCGTTCGGCCGCGCTTGATCATCGCGACCTCAAGAGAGTTTCCGGAGCACGAACGGATCAATGAACAGTGGGCTGAGCAACTTCGCGCCCGCGGTATCAAACTGTTTCGGCAGGACGAAACCGGCGCAGTAGAATTGAACTTCTCAGGCGACGAATGGAGCGCGCGAGCTTATTTGACCGGCGAAGTTTTTCGTAGCGTCAGCCGATAAATCGGCGCGCCTTGCTCCCGAAATTTCCTTTCGAAGTTGGTCACCGGTAGAACGGTGTCGTCCGATAACTGCGGGACAACTTGAAATTGCTGGTGAGCGCCACTTAGCCGTTCGATTTGATGAAAATAATCCAGCTGATCGGTGGTGACGCATAAGACGCCGTGTTGCTGCAGCGCAGCGGCGACTGCGTCCAAAAAGTGGCGGGTGAAAATCCGTCGGAATTGATGGCGCCGTTTCGGCCATGGGTCGGGGAAAAGAAGATGAAAGTTTTCTACTGAACATTCAGGCAGAAGATAGCGCACGGCGAATAAGGTGTCGGCGCGCAGGACCCGCACGTTTTCGATCTTCTCTGCTTTGAAGCGAACTTTCTCTACGCGCTTTGTTAGCCGCTCGATGCCGAGGAAATTTCTCTTCGGGAACTGTTGCGCCATTTGGCAGAGAAAAGATCCATCGCCGCACCCAAGATCGACATGCAGCGGCGCGTTGCGTCCGAAAAGTTGCAAAAGATCAAGACGCGCGACTTGCAATTGCGGCAACACTTCGATCACAGGAAAGAATGTCGGCTTCTGGCCGAGGCTTCAAGCCCCCAGCAAGCTGCGGGGTCTGAAGGGAAACATGTTGAAGAGCGTCGCGTCCGGAGCGACATGAAAGACACAGCATGAAACGAATTGTTCTTCTCGCTTTTAGCTGCCTGGCCTTTGCGGCTGCGACTCATGGGCAAAGTCCGACCCCAGCCATGACGAGCACCGCGGTTTTCGCCGGTGGGTGTTTTTGGTGCATCCAGCCGGCATTCGACAAAACACCAGGCGTGGTCAAGACCGTCGTTGGTTATTGCGGCGGAACCGAAGCAAACCCGACTTACAAGCTCGTGACGTCGGAAAAAACAAAGTATCGCGAATCAATCGAAATCACGTACGACCCGGCGAAGATTTCGTACGATCAGCTCCTCGAGATCTATTGGCGACAAATCGATCCCACCCAAACCGATGGCCAGTTCACTGATATCGGACCGAGTTATCGCGCCGCAATCTTTTACGGCAACGCCAAGGAAAAGAAAACTGCCGAGGTTTCAAAAGAGAAACTGACGCGCTCCGGAAAATTCAAAAAACCCGTCGTGACCGAAATTTTGCCTGCGGTGAAATTTTGGCCCGCTGAAGATTATCACCAGAAATATTATCGGGAGAACCCGGAGCATTTCGAAGCTTTCGAAGAAGGCTCCGGCCGCGTGTCATTCAAGAAAGACAAGTGGGGCGGCCAACAATAGCTTGCGCTGCGCGAGTACCGACCTTTGCAATTCGAGACAGATATCTGAAGCATGATTGGAACGTTGGATCCGAAAATTCCGCCAGGACCGCTCGATCAAAAATGGCGAAATCACCAAGACCATTCGCGATTGGTTAATCCGAACAACCGACGAAAGCTTGAGATCATAGTCGTCGGCAGCGGCCTCGCGGGCGGATCGGCTGCAGCGACGCTGGGCGAATTGGGTTACCGGGTAAAATGTTTTTGTTTTCAAGACTCGCCGAGACGCGCCCATTCCATTGCAGCGCAAGGCGGCATTAATGCGGCAAAGAATTACCAGAACGATGGCGACAGCGTTTACCGATTGTTCTACGACACGATTAAGGGTGGCGATTTTCGTTCGCGCGAAGCGAACGTTTACCGCCTAGCGGAGATCGCCAACAACATCATCGATCAATGTGTCGCCCAAGGCGTGCCGTTCGCGCGCGAATACAGCGGCTACCTCGCTAATCGGTCATTTGGCGGCGCACAAGTTTCACGGACTTTTTACGCTCGCGGACAGACCGGTCAGCAACTGTTGTTAGGCTGTTACCAGGCGCTGTGTCGCCAAGTGGCCTCTGGTACGGTGGGGATGTTTCCGTACACCGAGATGCTCGACCTGGTGATCGTCAATGGACAAGCCAAGGGAATCGTCACTCGGAACTTGCGCTCCGGAAAAATGGAGAGGCACGCAGCGGATGCAGTCGTGCTCGCCAGCGGCGGCTACGGAAACGTGTTCTATCTGTCGACCAATGCGCGCGGCAGCAATGTGACAGCAACATATCGCGCTTACAAAAGAGGTGCCCTCTTTGCCAATCCATCATTCACACAAATTCATCCCACCTGCATCCCCGTCAGCGGCGACTATCAGTCCAAGCTCACCCTGATGTCGGAATCGCTGCGTAACGACGGACGTGTGTGGGTGCCGAAACGCAAGGAAGACCGCGTCAAGCCGCCGAGTGAAATTCCCGAGGGGGAACGTGATTATTATCTCGAGAGAAAATATCCCAGCTACGGGAACCTCGCGCCGCGCGACATTTCATCGCGCGCAGCGAAGGAAGTTTGCGACGAAGGCCGTGGCGTCGGTCCGGGCGGACGCGGCGTGTATCTCGATTTCGCCGATTCGATCAAACGACTCGGCGTAGAGACGATTCGCGAACGCTACGGAAACTTGTTCGAGGTGTACAAAAAAATTACCGGTGAGGACGCCTACAAAATGCCGATGCGAATTTATCCGGCCGTACACTACACAATGGGCGGTCTCTGGGTGGATTACGATTTGATGAGCAATGTGCCCGGGCTGTTCGTGATCGGCGAAGCCAATTTCTCCGATCACGGCGCAAACCGGCTCGGAGCCAGCGCGCTTATGCAAGGCCTCGTGGACGGTTATTTTGTTTTGCCCAACACGCTGCCGAATTATCTCGCCGGTCAGATGGGAAAACGGCCTTCCCCCGAATCTGCCGAGTTTAAACAAGCCGAGCAGAGTGTCCGCGCACGGCTCGAGAAATTGCTGAAGGTCAACGGCACGCGCTCCGCCGATTCATTTCATCGCGAGCTGGGCCTTCTTCTCTGGGACAAATGCGGGATGTCGCGTAACGAACAAGGATTGCGCGAAGCGCTGCGAAAAATTCCCGAACTGCGCGCAGAATTCTGGCGCGACGTGCGTGTGCCGGGAGACGAAGAAGATTACAACCAATCACTGGAACGTGCCGGGCGCGTTGCCGACTTCCTCGAATTCGCTGAACTGATGTGCATCGACGCGCTGGAGCGCGACGAATCTGCCGGAGCACATTTTCGCGAGGAGCATCAAACGTCTGATGGCGAAGCGCTCCGAGACGACGAGAGCAATGCAGCGGTGTTCGCGTGGGAATTTCAAGGCGACGGTCAGCCTCCGAAACTGTATCGCGAACAGTTGCATTTCGAAACCGCGCATCTGGCGCAAAGAAGCTATAAATGAGCAATTCCTCTGGTAGGGCGCGACCGTCGGACGCGCCGACGAATTCAAGGGTGGCCTCAGCGAGCTGTCGCTATCTGTTCTAATTATGAACTTCCGGTTGAGAATCTGGAGACAGCGCGACGCGAAGTTCCGCGGCAAACTCGTTAAGTACGAAGTCCGCGAGATTTCGCCGGACACGTCGTTTCTGGAGATGCTCGATATTCTCAACGAAAATTTGCTCCGGGCCGGTGAGGAACCAGTCGCGTTCGACTCTGATTGCCGGGAAGGGATTTGCGGCACTTGCTCGCTTACGGTTAACGGTGAGGCTCACGGCCCAGATCATCCGGGCGCAGTGTGCGAGCTGTACATGCGGAAGTTTCGGGACGGCGAAACCATCACCATCGAACCGTTTCGCGTCGGCTCGTTTCCAATCGTCAAGGATCTGGTGGTCGATCGCAGCGCGCTCGACCGGATCGTTCAGGCCGGCGGATTCATCTCCGCGCGCGCAGGATCAGCGCCGGAGGCAAATTCAATTCTCATTCCCAAACACGACGCAGACCTGGCAATGGAAGCAGCAGCGTGCATCGGCTGCGGCGCGTGCGCAGCAGCGTGCCCGAACGGATCGGCAATGCTATTTGCGGCTGCGAAAGTTTCGCACTTATCCTCTTTGCCGCAGGGCGGGCCGGAACGCGAGCGACGCGTGCTGAAAATGGTGCGGGCGATGGACGCAGAAAAATTCGGTAACTGCACCAACACTTACGAGTGCGAAGCGGTGTGTCCCGCCAAGATCAGCGCCAGTTTTATCGCGAAGCTCAATCGCGAATACGCATCTGCACAATTTCGCCAACGACTCGGCGAATAGCTACACCGGTGTTCGCATAGTCTGCGGAGCGCACACGTCTCGCGTGCTGGCGAGCGCATCCCGCGATCACGAACTTTTCTCAAGGTAGGTCATCCCTCACGGGCGTGTATAATTTGAAAGGAAAGATCGTCCGGCGGGACACCGAAACCAGGTCGCCGCGGCGACCGCCACCCGGGATTAGCGCGTTTCGCACGCACAGCTCCACAGTTCTGGATCAAGCTCCGCTCTTGCGCGCGTCACCAGCCGATCGACATCTGTATTGCCGCGAATCACGGCGAAGACCGTGGAACCCGAACCGGACATCAGCGCGGCGCCCACTTCTGGTTGCTTGAGTAACCAAGTCTTCAGCTGCGTTAGAAAAACGAACTTTTCGAAAACAGGACGCTCTAGATCGTTCACGAACGTTTGGCCGTCGAACGCTTGAGAAGCGTACGCGACCCCCGGAATTTCGCGCGAATCTCGCCACCGAGAGTAGGCCCACTGCGTAGGCACGCCGAACCCAGGCTTCAGCAACAACACCGATAGTTGTTCGCGCAATCTAGTCGGACTCACGAGTTCGCCGCGTCCTTTGCAAACCGCAGCGGATTGGAAAATGAAAAATGGAACGTCCGATCCGATTATCTCCGCCATTTTCGCCAGTGCTTCACGGGGTAAATTCGTCGCGAATAGTTCGTTGAGCGCCAGCAGAGTGGAAGCGCCGTCGCTGCTTCCTCCACCCAGCCCGGCGCCGTGTGGAATTCTCTTTTTGAGTTCGATCGAAACACCGCTGGCGATCTGCGTTTCTTCCAAAAACACGTTCGCTGCACGCATCACAATATTGTCTTCGCCTTTCGGCACTAAGGGATCATCGCAGCGAAACGCAATTTCTTGTTTGCCATGGCACCGGGCGATCTTGATCTCGTCACAAAGCGAAATCGGCGCGATGAACGTCTCGATTTCATGAAAGCCATCGCTGCGAGGGCCGTGAATTCTCAGCGAAAGATTGATCTTCGCGGGAGCGATGACTTGCATAACCTGCAATTTGCTCTGTCATTCTGAGCGAAGTCGAGGAATCTCTTGCTCGTTGTCGAAATACTGAGATGTCTCGACTTCGCTCGACATCACGAACGCTGCCTGCCATGACAAAAGCCGCTGATAAAATCATTGTGGCGCTCGACGTCGCCACAAAGAAGAAGGCACTCGAGCTCGTTGAGCAGCTCCGGGGCGAAATCTCTTTTTTTAAAATCGGGCTCCAACTTTACACGGCTGAAGGCCCCGAAATTGTGCGCGCGGTTTTGGCCACTGGCGCAAAGGTTTGGCTCGATCTGAAGCTCTATGACATCCCCAACACCGTTGCCCGGGCCGTTGAGTCCGCGAGCACTCTCGGGGTGCAAATGCTCACGATTCATTTGAGCGGCGGCAGCGCCATGATTCGCGCCGCGACTGCCGCTCGCGCCAGCGATATGCTCTTCCTGGGAGTGACTGTTCTGACCAGCGTCACTGAACAAACACTGCGCGAAATTGGAATCACGGACGGCGTCGAGGACCAAGTGCTCCGTCTGGCCAAGTTAGGCGTAGACGCAGGAATCGATGGCGTCGTGGCCAGTCCGCACGAAATCAAATCGCTTCGCCGCGAGTTCGGCGACAGGATCAAAATCGCCGTCCAGGGAATTCGGCCAAGCTGGGCAGAACCGGACGATCAGAAACGATTCATGACTCCGCGCGAAGCAATTCAAGCGGGCACAGACTACATCGGCATCGGGCGGCCGATCACTGGGAATGCCCAGCCGCATGAAGCCGTGGCAAGAATTCTCGAGGAGCTGTCCTACTAATTGTCATGTCGAGCGAAGTCGAGACACCTCTGGAGATTTCCGCCTCCAGAACAATTCCGAGATTCCTCGACACCGCTTGGAATGACAAAGCTCGGCAGGCCACGCGATCTTTGTTCGCGGATTTAACTATCTATCACGACGAAGGCCGGCACTCGGCAGCGATCAATATGGCGATCGATGAAGCTCTGTTGGAAACGGCAGTCGTTCCAACTATTCGCTTCTATCGCTGGCGTTCCCCTGCCCTGTCGTTCGGATATTTTGGGAAGTTTTCCGATGTGGCGATTTACGCTGCGGAGCGGGATCTAGTTCGGCGGTGGACCGGCGGCGGAATCGTTTTTCACGGGGACGACCTCACCTACTCGATTGTGGTCCCGGCGAGCAATCCGGTGTTTGATGAATCATCAATCGCTATTTACGAAAAAATTCATCGCGCTTTGTGCGGAGCGCTGGTTAAGACGGGGCAACGAGCAGTTGTAGCCGGGGGCGTTGACCCCGGCGGCTTTTCCGCTGCGACGCGAGCCGCCGTCAACGCCAGCGGCTACAATTGTTTCGCGAATCCGGTGCGCGCCGACGTGATGATGGATGGCCGAAAGATCGCGGGGGCAGCGCAGCGCCGTACTCGTCGCGGTGTGTTGCAGCAAGGCAGCATCCAAGGCTTCACTCTGAAGACTGATCTCGCCCAAAAATTTTCGCAGGCTCTGTCGGCTAATTGCAGTGAGTTTAAGATCACAAAAGTAATTTTGAAGCAGGCGCAGGAACTGGCTCAGCAAAAATACGGAACCGATTCCTGGCTGCGCAAGCATTCAAAAGTGTAGGGCGTCTGTGTCAGACGCTCGCTTGGTTTTCGACGTTTCACAGAAACGTCCTACAATATTCGTGCAAGATCGGCATTATGTTGCTTTGACAACCTGCAACTCGCGCCACTATTCTCGCCTCGTGGAACTCTTCGCAAGCACGGAACGGAGCACGAGTCGCCGCGCAGTTGCGAGGGCGAGCGGCTCTCCCGCGATTCGTTTGGCTGAAGTTGCAAGATTGGTTCAACCGCATCTTGAACAAGTCGAGACGCGCATCGCTCAGCAAACCTCGGCATTCGATCCCGCAATAGAAGGTTACGTGGTTTATGCTGTAGGCAGCCGGGGTAAACGCCTTCGGCCGCTGCTGGCTCTGCTTGCGGGCGGCGCCACAGGGAAGATCGATTCCGGGCATGTCGATCTCGCCGTAATCGTTGAGCTCATTCACATCGCCACACTGGTGCATGATGACGTGATGGACGAAGCAGAACAGCGTCGAGCACAGCCGACTGCAAACGCGCGCTGGGGAAATTCGTTGAGCGTCCTGCTAGGCGACTGTCTTTTCGCACACGCACTGACGTTATCGACAAATTTCGAAAACTCGAGTATCGGTCGTGCGATCGCGCGCACGGCGACGACGGTTTGCTCGGGCGAAATGATTCAAACGCAGCGCAGATTCGATCTTAACCTGACCGTTGAGGATTATTTGAGGATCGTGCAGATGAAAACTGGGTCACTTTTCTCGGCCGCAGCCGAACTGGCCGCCGTTATCAGCGAGGCCGATCCGAGGGTGATCGCAACATTCAAGAATTTCGGATTCCAAATCGGGACGGCCTATCAGATTTATGATGATTGTGTCGATCTCGCCGGCACCGAAAGTGTGACCGGCAAAACGCTCGGGACGGACCTGCGCAAAGGCAAATTCACATTGCCGATTCTAATTTTTCTCCGTTCAGCTTCGGAGTTTGAACGCGAACGTTGTTGCCAGCTTGTGCTGGACGAAAAAATCGAAGAAATGATTGAGCTCCTCAAGAACGGCGCGAACAACGGCGCGTTAAACGAGTCAATCGCGGCGGGCAGTGATCTGATCCGCAAAGCGCAATGCGCATTCGACGGTACGGCGCCGAATCGTTACACCGAAGAGTTGTTCTCGCTCGGTGATACGTTGTGCGACATGTTCGATCAACTTCGCGTCTGCTGAAGTCTGGCGAGGGACTTTGATGTCCCGACTCGTTAGGAATGTCGATCGCCCCGCCTGAGGTTCTCATATTATGTCGCAGCTTAAGATCCGCGAAATGCCGCAGGACGAGCGGCCGCGAGAAAAGTTGCTTGCCCGAGGGGCGGACGCCCTCAGCAACGCCGAATTGATCGCGATATTGTTGCGCACCGGTCGGCGCGGCGTGAACGTGGTGGATGTCGCTCGTGAGTTGCTCGACAAATACAAATCGTTTGCGGAGCTGAGCCGTTGCTCGGTCAAGGAACTGAGACAAATCAAAGGGA
>QHQV01000245.1 GCA_003219945.1 Verrucomicrobiota bacterium
ATCGGACAGCAGTCCCGGCTATTTCAGTTTTAAAGAGGCGGGGGTGTTGTAATCACAGAGTTCGAATTTCAAATCTCAAAATCCGAACATGACGGACGCGAAAATTTATCCCACCGCAATCATCGATCCGGATGCGAAAGTGGGCTCCGGTGTGGAGATCGGGCCCTTTTCTATCATTGGGCCGCACGCAACAATCGGCGACAGAACTGTGGTGCAATCGCAAGTGGTGATCGAAGGC
>QHQV01000040.1:0-599 GCA_003219945.1 Verrucomicrobiota bacterium
TCTGCATGGACGGTGTTTCCCAGCAAAACTGTCAATTTTCTCGTTCACTAAAGTTCCTTACGAGTTTCTCCACAGCTTCCACAGATCGTGGAGTTTCGTGTCGGGGCAGCAATGTAGGGGCTTTCAGATTTCAGGACAAGGGTTTTAGTACAGCCCCAGCCGTGCCAGTTCACGCGGGATGTACGGCGATACGAATGCGACGATTACCGGCGCGTCGTCCGGAAAACGTAGTCCCACAATGGCGAGCTGATGCCGTAACCCGCGTGATCATCTTTGTAGTGATGGCGAAGATGATACTGTTTCAGCCAGAGTAATACGCCGCGTTTCATCGGAAAATGGTGCGTCGCATAATGGAGCATGTCGTAACAGACGTAGCCGAACACCAATCCGGCAAACGCACTGGACGCAAAGCGCCCGAACATTAGCAAGAATATGCCGTAAAAAAGAAATGCGAGCGGAACACTGATACTCGGCGGCATAACGAGTCTTTTCCCGTCGTTTGGATAATCATGATGCACGCCGTGAATGATGTAGTGGAGCCGTTTTCCTAGGCGCGTTTTCGGTTCGTAATGGAAAATGTATCGGTGGATCAGATATTC
>QHQV01000040.1:615-8770 GCA_003219945.1 Verrucomicrobiota bacterium
AAACCCGACGACAACGAACACCGGGAATCCTTGCCTCCCGAGTGCCACGTAAAGCATGAAGCCGACGACAGGCAGGTAGAGAATCAATGGGATCGCTGGATGCACGCGCGAAAAGAATTCCATGAAATCGCTGTCGAACATCCGGACCGTTTCGTCTTTGGTCGAGACGTAGAGCGGCGGCTTTGAGACCGCGCTTCTCTGTTCTAATTGATCCGCCATGGCTAAAAGCTAATGGGCCGCGCACTCAGATCAAGATTGCCCGCTGGACGGCTCGTCATCTGCGAAGTCACGTTCGACGCGTCCCTTTGCCTCATTCGCTCCACTCGCGAGTAGAGACTGTATCGCTTATCAAAAACGAACTGGAAGAGAAGGCGGCTCCACGAGGAGTGATACTTCAGATTGTTGTAAAACTCCGGTGCCATGGCGCGCAGCTTCGGCAGATTGTTCCATGGAATCGATGGTAAATCGTGGTGCTCATTGTGATATCCCATATTCAGCGCCAGCCAATTGATCGGCCCATAGTAACTGAACGTCTCCTGGTCGAAATCGTAAGTGTAATGCTCCTGAATCCAGCGTGCCCCCACCGGGTGTAGCCCAATCGAAAACAAAAACGCGAACACCAGATAAAGAAATCCCGCCCAACCGCAGAAATAAACGATCGCTACATCATACGCGACTGCGCATGCAAGATTGATTGAAAACCAGCGGTCCCACATTTTAATCGCTTTGAGTCGAGGCGGACGCGTTACCTGAAAAAATGGAAACAGCATCAGCCAGATCGCTTTCCGATACCATGAGTTCCCTACGAGGCGGGCCTCCCAATGGTTCGCCAGGTCTGCGTCCCATTCGTAGTCGCCCTGATGGGAATGATGTTTCAAGTGGTAAACGCGAAATCCCATCGCGCTGGGAGTGAGATTTGGAAGATCGGCGACAATGGCCACCATTTTGTTCCAGCTCGCGCTCCGGAAAATCAGGTTATGCGTGGCATCATGAATGATGACGTAGTTGGCATGATTGCCGAACGCGCCGACGCAAAAGGCGATCAGCAGACTGACCCACCAATAACCGAAGCCCAACTGGCCCATGCCGCACGCGATTGCCGTCTGCATTATCACAATCGAGGCCGCGATCAGCGCAGTCCATGGATTGCGCACCATCAACTCGCGAACCTCGGGGTGCGCTTTGATGATCGCCCGAGCCCGGCCTGGATGCGGCTGCTCAGATTCAGACTGGTAAAATGCGACCTGCATCGTCCGTCAAAGTATTGCATCGTAGCCGCATCCTCAACCGCGCTTTTTTAAAGGCGCGCCGCCGAGCAGCGGCAGGACAAACAGGTTTGCCAGGACATCGACGACCAAGCCGAACAGGATGACTAAGCCGAAGCGTTGCGTGGGCGGAAAATCCGAGAGGGCAAAGATCGCAAACCCAACGGCAAAGATTAGGTCGGAATAGACGATCCCGCGCCATTGTTCACCGCGTCCGGCAACCCAGGCGTTCCAACCCTTTTTCCCGTCACGTTGCGCACGGCGCACGCCAAAGACTAGATGGATCATCGAATCAATCGCAATGCCAATACAGACATTTGTGGCTGGGGCCGAGATGACGTCCAAAGGCACATGAAACCAGCCGATGCCGCCCAACATCGACAGCGGCACAAGCATCAGACTTGCGATCATGGCCAGCGCGCCGCGCACGGACCGCGCGACAATCCACGCGATCACAACGAATAACAAATTCAGCCAGAACAAACCGGTCACCAAGCTCTCAGCGACGAGTTTCGCCAGGCGCCCTCGCAAATAATAAATGCCGCCGACGAGGTTCACCGTAAATCCGTACTTGCGACAGACGGCGCGAAGGTCGTTGACAACATCGACACGGTACTTCGTACGGTGCGCCTCGATCATCCGTAGCGTGAACACCGCTTCTTTCCGGTCTTCACTCACGAAACTTTTGCCTATGCGCGCGTACTTCGGTTGCGACATGATCTCCATCATTTTTTCGTAGCTAATGAAAAACGAAAATGGCGTGCGATCGCGATCGCCTTCGGCCAAAAGCGTCGGCAGCGAAATCACAGTCCCGACATCTTTCTCATTCTCCAGCGCGCCATGGAGCCTCCACATTTTCTGGTAAGCCTCGTCGGTGTTCAATCTGCTGCCATTTGATGCAGAAACGACTAGCGTAAGCGGGTTCGAGCCACCACTGCGATCCACGAATTCCAAGCCGTCGCGCAGTTCGCGGTGCGGCTTGAAATAATCCAACAGGCTTGGGTCCGTGTTGACTTTGCTTAGACCAAATCCCAATCCTATCCCGAGCACAATAACGCCTAACGATAACATCGGAAAACGGCGCGCCCAAAAGGCATGCGTCGGTTCCGCCTCCACAATTTTGCTTTTGCGCGGCACGGCCCAGCGCAGGAACGCCGGATACATCAAATACGCACAGGCGAACGCCACGAGGCTGCCGAGTACGCCGCCAAATCCCAACTCGCGCAGCGGTTTCGCCTGTACAATCAGCAAACTGGCAAAGCCTAATGACGCGCAAACCATCGACCAGAGCGAAGGCGAAAACGTCATTCGCCGCGCATCCCGCGCCAGATCAGGCGACTCCTTCCCGATGCGATGCGCCCGATCAGCCAGCGTCTGCCAGTTGAAGGTCATGTAAACCAAATGCGACAGCGCCACGATGAACACGATGGTACCGAGGTTGACCGTCAGGATCCCGATCTTGTGGCCGAGCGCGGATTGCAGGAGTAGCGTCAATAAGACGGCGCTCGCACAGGTGCAAAGCATTCCCACGAACAACCGGACAGACCGGAACAACACCGCCATCGTCAGACCAAACAAAACGATGGCCGTCAGCGTGAAGTAGCGAAAATCATGTTCCAAACTCCGCCGGAGCATTTCCACCACGTACGGCGGACCGGCGACATGAATCCGAAAATCGCGCGCATCTAGCTCATGCACGAGCTGCTCAAGCTTTCGGATCGGCACTTCCGTGTGCCTTCCTTTCATGAAAATGATCACGTTGCTGGCCTTACGGTCGGGCGCGATCAACAACCGGGTCCAGAACGGACTCTTTATCGCGTCTCCAAAACTTTTTGGTCCCTCGGCCAGGCTCTTTACCGCGCTCACTCCGCCGATCGAACGGACGCGTTGGGTGAGTTTCTGAATTCGACCCAAGTATCGCGACGAAGACATATCCCGCGACGACACTGTCAGAATCACTTCTGGCTGGGAGGGAAACTGATGCTCAATCTTCTTCATCTGCTGGATACCGGGATCGCTGGTTGAAAAGAAAAAGTTTTCATCCACTACCGGCCTGAGGTCGACGAATGTCGCGACCAATGCGAACAACACGCCGACGATCACCAGCATCACCCAGTGCACGCCTAACGGGAGTGCCTTTCCGTAAACCGCTCGCTTTCTGATAACATCGAGCATTGCGTAACTGATATCGGCGCTCGAAGCTGCGCCTCGTGCATTCGCACCTGTGCATTCAACTTAAGCCTTGTCGACATATCACCCGCTGTTGCACGCTCATCGCCACCGCCATTTCAGATTGGTAACAGGATCGTTACGATACTCTGCTTGATGCAATGAACCCTCGTGTTATGAGGTCTGGGAAATAAACAAAGAGACCTCTGTGCAATGAGCAGCTTTGAACCTTGCCGATTCAACACTTACTTCCATGCGATCTGTGCGACGGCAATAGCATTGGCGTTTGTCGTCAGTGGACAAACGGTGCTAGCAGTTGATGGAGACCTTGATCCGACATTTGGGACCGACGGCAAAGTGCTGACCGATTTCGATCACAGTACCGACATCGCTTACGCCGTGGCGGTCCAGACCGATGGCAAGTTAGTCGTGGTAGGCACAACCTATCGAGACAATGATTTTTCGAATGAGGACTTCGCTGTTGCTCGATACAATCCGGATGGCACGCTGGACAAAACTTTCGGCGTCGGCGGTAAGGTGCAAACCGATTTTCCAGGCCTGGCCGCGGTGGCTTCATCGGTAGTCGTTCAACCCGACGGCAAGATCGTGGTCGCGGGCGGCGCCTTTCCGCTTTTTACGTTCCTTGGCGATTTCAAAGTGGTCCGCTACAACTCAAATGGAGCACTCGATACTTCCTTTGGGGACAGCGGCATCGTGACGACGACTTTTCCAGAGGGTAGTTACGCCTTCGATGTGGCCTTGCAGGCTGACGGCAAGATCATTGCCGCTGGGACCGTCTTTGTAGATTTTAATCCTGGCGAATCTTCCAATACCGATTTCGCGCTGGCGCGTTACAACCCGGATGGAACCCCGGACGCCACCTTTGGCAATGGCGGCCACGTTTCAACCGATTTTTTCGGTTTAGAAGACGATGCGTTTTCGCTCTTGATCCAACCCGACGGAAAGATTGTCGCAGTCGGCTCCGCCAATGATCCTGCGAGTTTCTACGACTTCGCCGCTGTGCGTTATCTCAGTAACGGCACCATCGATACGACATTCGGCGTGGCTGGAAAAGTGCACACCGACTTTGGCGATCGGAACTTTGATCGCGCTCGCTCGTCAGCGCTTCAACCCGATGGCCGGATTGTCGCTGCTGGATTCGCTATCTCCCAAAACGGAGGAGTCCAGAATTTCGCTGTCGCGCGCTATACTTCAAACGGCGTACTCGACACCAACTTCGGTACCGGCGGAATGACGCAGATCGACTTCGGCAACTGCTGCCAGGGTGCTGCCAAAGTCCTGCTGCAAAGCAATGGCAAAATCATCACCGTCGGCGGTTCGAACGGCGAGTCATCCGAGGACGACTTTTTGTTGGCTCGGCTGACTCCGACCGGTGCGCTCGATCCCGCCTTTGGCGCTGGCGGCAGAGTACGAACTTCCTTTGGCGATCTAAACGGCGGAGCCAACGGCGCCGTTTTTCAGCCCGATGGAAAGATTGTGGCTGTCGGTTTCCAAGCGACGGGCCTTGAGCAGTTCGCTGACTTCGCACTGGCCCGCTACCTCGACGCCGAAGGTCTTCCACTGCCGACGCCGACGCCCACTGCAACACCAACTTCAACTGTGACTCCGACGCCCACCGCGACATCGACAGCAACTGCCACTGCCACACCGACCCCAACCGCTACGCCTACCGTGACACCTCCCCCGACTCCGCGGCCCCGCCCGACTCCGCGGCCGCGTGTCACCCCGCGACCAAGGCCCTAGCGACAAACGCGAAACCCGATTGCCACGGTTTATTGGCTTTGTAGGAAACACTGGACGCTGCTTCCTGGCCACACGTCAATCGTATGCGACGCAAGTCGTTCCATGCCAAATACGCCACGTGGGGCATTAGCCGCCTGCGCCTGGGATAGCGGCTCGACCTTTCGCGACGATGGCGTCCACAGCTCGATGCGCTCTGTCTCGTTCGGCGCGTTCTGCTTCGGTTTGCATCACAATGCTGGCAAGCTGTATCGAAGGCATTTGACCGCTTTAGCGCGAGCATCTTGTCTACACAACCCCCGCCCTATTAGTCCGCCCGTCGCGCTTCGGCGTGTGCTGAGCCCGAATGCAATCCTCCCGCGAATCAATATGCGATGAACGGATCAGTCATTATGATTCGGACGGGAACGTTATCGATCTGGTTGGGCAGCTGCGCTTTGAAAGGATTCGTCTTGTCCACATAAACGACGATGGCTGCTGTGGCATTATCCTCCAGTGCTCCCAAACCAACGCCCAGCACCGCCGGTCGCGACATGAAATCTGAACGATTGCGTTCCAACACTCTGTTCGCGCGGTCGAGCGCTTGTTGTGGAAGTTGGAACGACTGCGCGTCGGAGGCCGGGGAAGCGGGACCGGTACAATTCGTCCCCACAAAGCTGACAGAGTGGCCAGTCCCCGCTAACGCGCTAAGCACGTCAGCGATGGGATTGCCAATAGTAGTTGAACTGCTGCCGGCGAACAGGAGCGCGACGGGGTGGGCACAACTTGTGTTCGTTAGGATCAGCGACCCCGAATCGCCGCCTGCACTAAACGTAGTACTGTTGATGACAACCTGATTTGTGTAATTGAAATTGCGTTTTTTGCCTGACCCGCAGGTGGGTTGATACTGAACGGTCACATTCGTGTTGATCGAACCGATCGTCCCTGTGGTGTGACCTGTTGTGCGCCCACTTTTTTGCACGGTCATTCCAACTGCTGGAGAAGCAGTCGCGCTGCTCGGCACTCCACCTGGTCCATTAAGCCCCTCGATAAAACCGCCGGAATCCATTTGCCCTGCGCGTACGGCGGCGATCGCGCAATCCACATTGTTACCCAGAGCGACTTTGGCTGTAAGATCCGCCACGATCGGTGGCGTCTGACAATTATTGTCGATCAGCCCGGGCTGTGAAATATCTTCACCAGCTGCGGCTTGGTCCGTGCGAGCGAGCACGTGATTGTTGCTCAGGATATACTGCGTTGTGCCGTTACTGACTAACGATCCAAGTGTACCGCTGCAACAGAAACGCCGGCTAATATCATTGATGTTGCCACCTGAGACGCCGAAATGTGTGTTTCTGGTCTGATACTGCGCCTGCGTGAGCGCTGGAGCGCAAAGAACCCCGGCGGTAAGAACTGCAAGGAGGAAGTAGATTTTGTTTTTCATATTAGCAATTTTGAGTAGGCGTCGTTTTTATCCGAAGCTGCGGTAAAAAAGCAAGACTTTTTTCGGTCGTAATTCCAGTCCTCAAATCACAACCAATTCAGCTTGTGTGACCACCCGGCCAACAAGGAACACCATGGCCCTGGTGCTGCCCGATAAGAAAGGAAAACCGTACCTCGCGTGAAACGTCCGTTTGATCTAACCCATCTTGCGCATTTTCCTCTGGTACAGCGTGTCTGGTAGAAAATTTTCTAATCCCCCGCGACCCTTACACCTGTCCACAAGTCCGGCTTGATACTCTTGCAGATAACTCCGTTGCTTGTCTCTCCGACTGAACCAATGGTTCAGTTTCGGGCATCGAAGACCTCGATAAGCGGCGGATCACCTGAACGTGGCATGCGTTCGGTGCCGTCTTGAGACGCGCGTCAGTACACCATCATGGCTATATACGACATCGATTTAAAGGGCTCTAGCGGAAAATTTCTCTGACTGCCAGCAAAACTCAAACTCACCACTCTTTGAACTCGCCTTTGGTGGCCTGTGTACTTCGATAGACCGCGCCAGTCACATCATATTACGTAGAGGTATCGTGGCGAACTTTGGCTAAATCGAGAAGGTCTCGTAGGACCAACAAAAATACCAGATAAGCGAGTCCAGAAATATAGTAAATGAGGAATATCTTAAGAAATTGGCCAACTTCGTACAACCTTCTTATTTGGTAAGGCAACTGATCGGAGAGGGCATATTTCCGGATGTTCGGCAACTCGTGGTAAATTGACTTTATGCTGCCATTGAGATCACCAACCTTTATCGCGAGAACAAGGAAGCCGCCCATCGCTAGAACTGGGAGGGTGAAGATGAACATCACGCGATAGGCGCCAGGGTATTTGTATGCGACGAATGCGAGGCCCGATGCGACAACGATAATCAGCAGGTCAAGGCGGGTCATAGTTCTTAAACTTGCCTTTGTGTCTGTGTAGTTCAATCAATTTGCAAGCTTCATCGTAAATGCGGATCACAGCATCACATGAACGGCTGCGATGCAACGCGTAGTGGCACGACCGGTTGCTGCCTCAACGAGACACTGGATTCTGAGCGCCGGTTCTGTGTCAGTGACCGAAACGCCATCCAACTTGCGGAAGTGATGCGACAGGGCGCTGACAATTTGCGCGGTTTCGCCGGTGTTGCCCTGCACTGTAATGGTGACGCGAATCGGCGGCTACAACGTTGAAGCGCAACTTACCAGTCCGGCACGAAGTTAAATTGGTATGAAATTTCTCCGGATTTGTGCAGCGGCGCTCGCCGTTGCCTGCTTAATTTGCGGTTGCGCCACGCGCCCCATCATCGTCGGCCAAGTGCGGCCGCCGATCAACCCCGAGGCAGTGCGCGTCTACCGAGCGCCGCCGCGGCATTTTGAGCGGATAGCGATCATCGATTCCCCGGCGGGGACGAGCTGGATCTTTCCTGATCGGCCTTCCATAGAGCTGGGCATCTCCCGCTTGCGGGAGCAAGCGGCTGCGCTTGGCGCAAACGGCATTTT
>QHQV01000040.1:8787-9247 GCA_003219945.1 Verrucomicrobiota bacterium
CGGTTTCGGTTACAGTGGGCATAGCTTTTATGGCGGTGCTGGCAGCATTGGCGGACCGCTGATTAACCATCGGGTTCAAGCTGCGGCCATCTACGTGCGCTGATGTGAGATAGTTGGAGGTTGAGAGATGGTAGTTAAGAGTCCAGCGTGCTTGACGGGCAGCAGCCACAAAAAGCAGAAGGATTTCACCTCACATTCAGAACGCTGACAGAAGCTTATGACTCCTTTGCTGCTCCCACAAATGGGGGTCAAGCGAAACCTCTACCACTCTTTGAAATGGCCTCTGTGCTCGTGCCAGAAAAGCTGAGAGCGTTTGTCGAGTTCGAATCGGCGATCCGTGCGCTACCACCTTTTAGCGACCGTCGGAAACTTGATAACTTTCTCTTCGAGATCGGCCTCAGCTTCGCATTTCGCGATGAATGACTGGACAGCTTCATAGAGGACATCTGCGACGCCCACA
>QHQV01000041.1 GCA_003219945.1 Verrucomicrobiota bacterium
CAGGGCGAGCTCGATCAAACGCTTGCTGAGCTTCGTAAATTTTTGAATGAAGATCTCGATCCTGCGGAGATCGATCGGCAGGCGGACATTCCGCGAAGCGTGATCAATGGGTTGGGGCGCATTGGCGTGCTCGGCATGACGGCACCGAAGGAATACGGCGGACGCGGATTCTCGCAGATGGCCAACTGCAAGGTGTTGGAAGAAATCGGACGACGTTGTGCGTCGACATCGGTTTTCGTTAACGCGCATCACTCTATTGGGATCCGGGCGTTGCTGTTGTTCGGCACGCACGAACAAAACCAGAAATGGCTTCCTAAACTGGTAACAGGAGAGCAACTCGGAGCGTTCGCGCTCACCGAGAAAGAGGCCGGATCGGACGCGGCAAACGTGCAGATGCAAGCGCGTCCCACCGAGGACGGTTCGCATTTCATTTTGAACGGCGAAAAACGGTACATCACTAACGCTGCGCTTGCGCACGAGCTCACGGTCATGGCGCGCACTCCTGTGCCCGGCTCGGATAAAACCGCTGTCACGGCGTTTCTGGTGACGCCGGATATGCCGGGTTTCGAAATGCTCGAGGCGCGGATGCCGAAGACGGGAATCAAAGGCACGGCGACGGGGCGGTTCGCGTTGCGCGACGTTAAAGTGCCAAAGGAAAATATTCTCGGGCCAATAGGCAAAGGTCTAAAGGTCGCGCTGACGGTGCTCGATTTTGGGCGGACCACATTCGGCGCGTGTTGCACAGGCGCAGCCAAAACCTGCTTGGAATTAGCCGTCGCGCACGCGAACACTCGCAGACAATTCAACAAGACGCTGGGCGAATTCGAGCTGGTGAAAAAGAAAATCGCCCGAATAGCTGCTGACGCTTACGCCATGGAAGCGATGACCACGGTCACGGCCGCGTTTATCGACCGCGGTCTTGAGGATTACATGCTTGAGACTGCGATGTTGAAAGTGTTCACGACAGAACGGCTGTGGGAGTGCATCAACGACGTGTTCCAGATTTACGGCGGCTCGGCGTATTTCACCGATCTGCCGCTGGAGAGAATGTTGCGCGACGCGCGAATCAACCAAATCGGCGAGGGCGCAAATGAAGTGCTGACTTCATTCATCGCGCTTGTTGGCATGCGCGGGCCGGGAATGGAGTTCAAAGAAATTTACGACACGATGATGAAGCCTTCGCGCAATGGTATGAGCAAGGCGTGGGCGGCCGGAAAGAACCGCCTCAGTGCGACGGTTCGTGTGCCTGACGTGCCGGTGCAAAGCGAACAGCTTCGCGCGCACGCGCGACAACTCGGCCGCTTAATTCGGCATTTTAATTTTGCCGTTAATCGTGCGTTGATCACATATCGTGAGCCGATTCTCGACATGCAGCTTGTCCAAGAACGGATCGCGAACGCAGCCATGGATCTTTTTGCTTCGACGTGTGTGCTAAGCCGGATCGATGGCGAGATTCAGTTCGCAGGCCGAAATGGAAATGCAGTATCGCCGGACCACTCGGCAGCAGATTTGTTTTTGCGTCAATCGTTCCGTCGGATTCGCGGTTGCCTGGCGGCGCTGACAGATAATGACGACAAAGCAGTGATCGCGGCGGCAAAATCTTGCCTAACGAGCGGGAGTACCGAGATCGCTTCGTGAACGTTTTCGCGAACTCGCTTTAATTTTCGCGGCGCGGTTCAGGCTTAAATCCGCAGTGACTGGCTGGCTGCAGCAACAAAACGAAATCTCCCGTGCGCGCTGCCATGCCAGCAGCACACAATCACCCACGAGCATCGTCGGACTTAGTAATTATCTGCCCGGACGACGACCGTAAATGTCCATCGCGGCAGCAGTGGTCGGAATTGCAGAGAGACGATCGCATCGCTGCGGAATGCGCGAGCCACCCGCTATGACGTAACAAATTCTCTTTGACGTCTTGGCAGGCAGTGGCTGCGAAGGCAGCGCTACCACGTTCTTGCTCGGATCATTAGCGAATGCCGATACGCAGAACGCGCATGCGAAGATCCCGATTGCAAATCGGACCGACCAGCCGCACCCGCGACTCAGTCTAATTCCTCTTCCCATGCCGTGATTTTGTGCCCGCTGCGAATTTAAGCAAGCTTATTCGCCGACCCACTTCGTATTCTTCGGCCAGCCCACTTCCTCCAGCCTCCACGAGGAACGCTTCAGTCCGTCCAAAGAAAATGCTCGAGCCGAATGTTGTTTAGACGCGCTTTTGCTTCTTCGCTACGGCTGCCTCCGGCCGCGACGAGCTTGTCGTAGATCGCGACCGCAGATTCCCACTTCGAATCTTCTTCCAACAATCGCGCTGCATTGAACCCCGCTTTGTAATACCAGAACAATTCGCGGCGCTCACCGGGCCGCGACTCGTCTTCCAGAATGTTATAGAACGTGGCCAGCGCGCCGACTCGATCGCCTTTTTTCTCTAGACATAATCCTTTTTTGAACAGCGCCTGGTTACGCCAGTGAATCGACCCCTCCTTGTCGGCAGCCAGTTGATCGTAGGTCTCAATGGCACGTTGATAACTACTCGGGTCCGTTGCGCCAGCTTCGAAGAAAATGTCGCCCTTACCGCAAAGCGCCTCGCGTTTTTCGGATGCGCCGGCGTCACTCTTCAACACCTCATCATACAAGGCGAGAGCGTCTTTAGGTTTGCCAAGCTTGCGCTCGATCACGGCTTGTTCGTTGCGCGCGGCCCAGCGCATCGCGCCACTCTTCTGCACGACTTGATCAAATAGAACGAGTGCCCGATCCAAAGTATGCTCGCTCATGCTCGACATGGCTGATTCTGCCGCGAAAAAGAGCGCTTTTTCCGCGAGCGGATCATTCGGATTCTCTTGCGCGATAATTTCAAACTGCGTCTGCGCGTTTGCGAAATCCTGGCGACGATAATAAAGCTCTGCCAACTTCATTCGGACTTCCCGAGCAAATTGCGACTCAGCATGCTGCTCGAGAAATCCCTTTCCGAGCGCAATGACTTTCGGCTCGTTTCCGCCGGCCGCTTCTTCTACCCAAATACGGAGATAATCGGCGCGCTCGGCAGCGGCAGCGGTCGGTCTGGACTCGATTGCGCGATCCAGGTCCTGGCGCGCCTCATCCAAACGCGGCGGCGAGGAATGAAATGCCAACTCAGCCAAGCCCACCCAAGCCTCCGACACCCGCGGATTCTTTGGAAAATCGCGAATGAATCGCTGCAAAGATGCTGCTGCTTTTTTGTCGTTCTTGGCAGCCTGCATTAAACCTTCCTCCAATCGCAAATCGGCACGCGATTGTTCGTCGCCGCCCTGTTTTTCCAATTGGTTGTAATCAGCAATGAAACGAGCGTGATTACCGACCTGCAACCAACCGCTCGATGCGTTAAACAGTGCGGCTTTCGCCCACGGCGAATCGCGCTGCGCAATTTGTTCGAAGGCAGCCGTGGCGGAATCGAATTGCCTCGCTAAATACTGCACTTGCGCAGATAAAAAATCGATCCGCGTCAACAAAGCCGGGTCGGGCCGCAGCAGACGTGCATCGTCGAGGATCGCTATCGCTTCATCAAAGCGGCCTTCGTCAATTTCGAACTTGGCAAACTCGAAGAGAGCAGCGGCGATGGCTGGCGATTTGATTTCTGTTTGTCGCAGATCTGTGAACAATTGGCGTGCGCGCTCTTTGCGGCCTGCGCGAATCTCCAGCCGCGCAAGATACCACCGTGCAAATGTTCGCCGCGGCTGTTCCGGTCTGCGCACCCACTTTTCCAGTTCATTGCGCGACGGCTTGTGTTCGGCGCGATACAGTTCATCGAGTTTTGCGAATACCAGCGCGAGATCAGGGTCTGCGTGATTACGATCGATGAAACGTTCGAGTACGTCATCTCCCGTCTCCGGCGTTTTTAGCTGCAAATGCGCTTCAGCGATGCCGAAGAGCGCAGCGAGCAGAACGGGATGAGACGTTCCCTCCGGCCTCTTCAGAATCGCTTGAAACATTCCGATCGCCCGTTCCGGCCGGTGCGAAATCAGTTCGAGGCGCCCGCGTAACACACGCCGCTCGCGCCGTTCTGCAATGGAAGCTGGTTGCATCTGTTCTAAAAGCCGGCGTGCCTCGGGAGCGTTGCCCAATTCAATGTGCAGCTCAGCCGCTCTCAGCTGCGCTCGCGTGCCCCATTCTTTATCATGCACGAGCAGAATGAATTTTTGCAGGGCCTCCTGGCGGTTCCCTAAGGCACGCAACGCGTCGCCCGCCCCAAAAACAGCTGGTTTTTGAAACGGCGAAGTGTCGTTACTTAGTCCCTCGTAAAGCGGCAGCGCGTCGGCCCAGCGGTGCAGACTCGCCAGAGCCTGGGCGCGCCAGAATTTCGCCCATGGCAAGTCGTGTAACCTCCCATCGGTTAAGAGAACCAGCGTGCCCTCCGGATCGTTTGCGGCCACCTGCGCTTTTGCCAGTTTTTCGGCGACTGCTCGCCATTGTGATTCTGACAGATTTTTGTTGAGCAGCGACTGCAACCGCACGACCGCGACCTCCGGCACGCCTTCTGAAAGCGGCCTAACCGCCTCGGCAATTTCAGTTGACAAATCCGCACGGGCAACTGGGCTGAGTATCCCGATGAGACATACGAGAGCTAGGTGTGCAATGTGTCTCATCTTCTCTCCAGCATTGCCCGTAAGTACTGCCCGGTATGGCTGGCCGGAAGAGTGGCGACCCTCTCAGGAGGACCTGATCCGACCACCTTGCCGCCATGTTCGCCACCTTCAGGACCCAAATCAATGATCCAGTCGGCGGACTTAATCATATCGAGATTGTGTTCAATCACCACGATGGTGTTGCCCGCATTGCGGAGCTTCATCAACACCTCGAGCAATTTTTCAATATCGGCGAAATGCAACCCGGTCGTCGGTTCATCGAGAATGTAAACAGTGCGACCGGTCGCTTTCTTAGCAAGCTCTGTGGCAAGTTTCACGCGTTGCGCTTCGCCGCCGGAAAGAGTCGTTCCGGCCTGGCCGAGTCGCAAATAGCCCAAGCCGACGTCGAGCAGTGAATTGAGCTTTTCCGCGATGGTCGGCACATTGCGGAAGAATCGCGCAGCTTCGTCCACGCTTAGATCGA
>QHQV01000042.1 GCA_003219945.1 Verrucomicrobiota bacterium
TGTGACCGGATTCGATCGCGGCGTCCGCCCGATGGGGCTTTGGTCAATCACAATTACCTTGTCGATCTGTTCCAGTCCGCGAATCGACTTGTGAGCGCCCGGCGTATCTTTCGAGTTATAGAAATGGCGGAAAAGGGCGCGCCGCAAAATGTCATCCACCAAAGTCGATTTGCCGCTGCCGGAAACACCAGTCACACACGTTATGCAGCCGAGAGGAAATGAGACGTCGATTTTTTTCAGGTTGTTTGCACTTGCGCCTACGACTGTAAGCCAACCATCGGGCCGTGGCTGAGCGCGCTGTTTTGGAATCGCAATGCGCGCTCGTCCGGAAAGATAATCGCCAGTCAAAGAATTTTTCGCGCGCGCGATGTCGTCGAGAG
>QHQV01000499.1 GCA_003219945.1 Verrucomicrobiota bacterium
TAGCAATTTGAAAGAAAGACCAAGTCTTACGGAGCAGGCGGGGTTCAACGGATACTTTTTGCGAACTGCGACCAATCCGCACGTAGCTGTCGCCGGCACGAAGGGCATCGAGAGCGTGCAGGTGACCAAAGTCGGCCGCAGTTACCCATTCTCGATCACACAGGAACATTTCAGCATAGAAGGCCGCGGTCTAATTCGCGAAGCAACGCTGGAGGGCTATCGCACAAACAACGAGTTCGCGAAAGAGGTTCCGGGCGCAGAAGAATTGCCGCATCCGCCGCCGACTCTCTACAGCCATCCGCCATTGGACGCGCCGCAGCAGTGGGGAATGAGCATCGACTTGAATGTGTGCACCGGCTGCAACGCTTGCGTGATCGCCTGTCAGGCAGAAAACAACATTCCGGTTGTCGGAAAATTACAAGTGGCGCATGGCCGCATCATGCACTGGCTCCGCATTGATCGGTACTACGCGAGTCGCGAGCCGTTCAATCAGGACCGCGGCCACTGGCCGGAGCATCCCGAGATGGTATTCCAGCCGATGCCCTGCCAGCATTGCGAGAACGCGCCATGCGAAACCGTTTGCCCGGTTAACGCGACCGTTCACAGCGAGGACGGCCTCAATGTGATGGCTTACAACCGCTGCATCGGCACGCGTTTTTGCTCGAATAACTGCCCCTACAAAGTGCGGCGCTTTAATTATTTCGATTACAACCAGCGTCCCGTCGGAAAGAGAAAGCTCGTCGGTGCATTGAACATCTTCGAAGAATACTTTGCGCCGCTCACCACAAAGGGCGCGCCCGACACGATGAAGATGCAGAAGAATCCTAACGTAACGGTGCGCATGCGCGGCGTGATGGAGAAGTGCACCTACTGCGTCCAACGCATCGAGGAAGCGAAGATCGCCGCGCTTGCGCGCGCAGGCGCTTCGCCAGACAAGCGCATTCCGCGCGATTCGTTTACCACTGCGTGCGCGCAAGCCTGTCCAACTGAAGCGATCGTTTTCGGCGATATCAAGGACCCGGAGAGCCGCGTCTCGAAGATGAAACAACAGGACCGCAATTACCGGATCCTCGATTACTTGAACGTTGTTCCGCGAACGAGTTATCTCGCACGTCTTCGGAATCCGAATCCGAAAATGCCTGACGCGAAAGATGTCGGCATCGCAAGCCTGGTCGAGACATTACCGGAGTAAACGCGATTTAATATGGACGGAGCATCAGCAACAGCACCGGAACTCCACGAGGCAGAGCGGCGAATTGCG
>QHQV01000043.1 GCA_003219945.1 Verrucomicrobiota bacterium
AGCTGTCACGTCAGCATCAGCAAACATGGCCACAAATCCGACCTTTAATTTGGGCGGCGACTTCAATGTCAATCGACTTGGTTTTGGCGCGATGCGCGTCACAGGTGAACGCATTTGGGGTTGGCCAGCCGATCGACAGAAAGCGCTAAAAGTTCTCAGACGCGCGGTAGAACTTGGCGTGAATTTGATCGACACCGCCGATGCATACGGTCCGGATACAAGCGAACTGCTCATCGCCGAAGCGCTTTATCCTTATCCGACAGGACTCGTGATCGCGACAAAAGGCGGTCTCACACGCCCCGGCCCGGGTCAATGGGTGCCAAACTGCCGACCTGACCACCTTAAGCAGGCACTCGATGGAAGTCTCAAACGGCTGCGCCTCGACCGGATCGATGTGTATCAATTGCACACGGTCGATTCGAAAGTGCCGATTGAAGAATCCGTCGGTGCGCTCAAGCAAATACAGGAGGCAGGAAAGATTCGGCACATTGGATTATCGAATGTGGACCGAAAGGAAATCGATCGCGCACGTAAGATCGTTCCGATCGTAAGCGTGCAGAACCGCTACAACATTGAAGACCGCACATCGGAAGATGTTCTGGTCTATTGCGAAAAGGAAAAGCTTGGGTTTCTGCCGTGGTTCCCCGTCGGAGGAGGCAGAGGATTGAAACCGGAAAACCCGCTGAATACTGCGGCAAAAGCGCACGGCGTCAGTGTATTTCAAGTGGCGCTGGCGTGGCTTCTGGAGCGATCGCCGGTAATGCTGCCGATTCCCGGCACGTCATCTATCGCGCACTTGGAAGAAAACGTCGCCGCCGCCAAGCTCAGATTGACGCCGGAGGAATGGAAGGCGATTGACGCCATTGCTGGCTAGATCAGCACCGGGCTGGAAATCAGGGGAAGGGGCAGGGTGTGAAAAAAGGAGGACCTGGAGTGCAGGTCGGTGAAGCCGTAGGGGTAGGCGTGGGACTGAAGATTGGAATCGACGTTGGGCTAGCGCCTCCGGCTCCACCCCCGCCTCCGCCGCTGCCCTCGTCACGCTCTTTTCTATAACTGATGAAGAGCTTTGCACCGACTATTGGCCTGATCTTCACAATAGCGGGGCCTGCAATTGTCACTCGGTTACCGATTTCAGGAGAGTTCTGCGAGTTGGCGCCAGTACTAAAATCAATCCGCGTCGCTGTGAGAACGTTGGTAGTCCCGCCATTTTCGGTGTCACCCGGCAGAGTCACCTCAACAACGGCCCGATCTGTGCCTCCGTCCTGCGTGAAATTCGTGATCTTCATGAAATGATCCTCAGGTACCGTGATTACGAGGACCGAATCGTCGCTCGAGATGATCTTGCTCTTAAAAGGATTGGCGAAGGCAACTGCTGCGGCGGCAAGGAAAAACGCAGCGACGAAAAATCGTGTGGTGAGCGTCTTCATGATAAAACAGATAAACGCGATTTGTTTTTCGGCTACCGAAATCGACGTGGCTCGTGTTGGATGCTGTGATCAGCGCGACTTCACAGCGTTGTACGCGTGGATGAGCGTTTCAGTGTCTCATTCATACGACTCAACATGGGCAGCATCATCAAGCGACAAGATGAGAGCGCAATCAAATGTCGAAAGAGAGACTCCGCGCCGCTCCGCTAACGGCAGCGACGAGTCGTTACGCTTTATTGTGGTTGCGGCTCGGAACCCTGTTCTTGTACATCCTCTTCCACGTCGTCCTTGGTGATTTTCCAAGTCTTGTCCGGGTTGTACTTGTCCATGCTCTGGAACGTCTTCAGCGTGTCGGGTCCGAGATCCTTCTCGTACACAACACCGTCCGGGCCGACGATAAATGTCATGACGCCAGTCACTCGATACTCAGCAGGCGCTGCTGCAAGGGCGAACCCGCCAATCATCGCGCCACCAACCATGAAATCCATCTCCCCCAGTGGCGCCGCAGGTCCCTGCCCCTTTAGCACCTTAAAGTAGTAGCCGTGATACGGCTGAGGTTGACTCGGATTGGAATAGCCTTGCTCCAGCGCTTTGGCGACTTCTTCTCCAACCGGACCTCCCCACGTTCCATCCGCGTTCTGCCACGCCAGCCCATCATGTTTTCCCGGTGAACTGATGATTCGCTGCGCGTATTGGTTCACCTTCGCACCATCGTGCTTTTCCAGGGCATACTCGTGTTGTGCCTCGACGAAGCCACGACAAATCTCAATGGCGTTCAGTTCGTTGGCACCGATACGCCGATTTAATATTTCCTCGCGGCCTACTTTCGTATCAAAAAACCATTTCCCTTTTTGCTTCACGAGCGGAATCGGAAGCGGAAAATCATCATTACCTACCAAAACAATGGCCTGATTCGGATTTTTCTTCTCTGTCTGGATGGACATTTTTTCTTTTGCCCTGGCTGCAAATTCCGCTGCACGGTTCTTGTCCTGAACCGGGTCTGCCGAAGCGACTATGTCCTCGCTATCAGGCCCCAGAATTTCCTTCGCCGCGGCAACATCAAAATTCGCAGCGACCTGAACAAGGGCGTCGGCCGCCTGTTTCGGTGTGTCGAATTGCTTTTGAGCTGCCTGCGGCGCCGAAGCTGCTTCGGATTTCGACGGTTTTGCCGCGTGCAAACCGAAGCCTAACAAGTAAAAGGCAGCAATCGCAGAAGCGATCAGCGTAAATTTCGAGGAAGTCATAATTCTTAGTCTTGATTTCATTTTAGTTTCCCTCATTCACAGTTCGTCTCTTTATCTCCGGCGTCCTCCACCGCCACCGCGACCGCCGCCTCCGCCACCACGACCGCCACCTCCGCCGCGACTATATCCGCCACCTCCCATGCTATGACCGCCTCTGCTGCTGCTGGCGCGAGCGTAATTTCCGCTACTGCCGCCGCCAAATCCTCCGCCGCCGCGAGAAGCGGATGAAGGCCGCGAGGATGCAGTGCGATTGCCGACTTGGTTTTTAGTGGTACCGCCAGCTGGACGCGTGGCCGGTCTCGCACCAGCTCCGCCTCCACCTGGACGAGATCCCGCTCCAGCGCCACCGGCACCGCCGGGTCTTCCGGCACTACCAGCGCCCCCTGCACCGCCAGCCTTTCCGACACCACCAACGCCGCCTGCACCGCCAACTCCACCGGGTCTTCCGGCACCACCAGCTCCGCCTGCACCGCCAACTCCACCAGGTCTTCCGGCACCGCCAACGCCGCCGGCACCGCCAACTCCACCGGGTCTCCCGGCACCACCGACGCCGCCCGCACCGCCGGGACGACCGGCGGCCCCGACGCCACCCGGGCGATTGCCAGCCCCAGCGCCTCTTCCACCTTGGCCTTTAGCCGTGCCGCCGAACTTGTTCGCGGTTCCCCTATCACCGTAAGGCGCGTTCCCCCGGTGTTGCGGATTATGCTGCCAATTGTTGCCCTGGCGAGCTTGGCCACGGTTCACGTTCTTGTTGTAGTTCCTATTGAAATTGTTGTTGTTATTGATGTTGACGTTGCCGCCGTTCCAATCGCAATTGCCCCAGTGGCCGCCCCAAGCACCCCAAGCAGCGGCACCCAGCGCAATTCCTGCTCCCCACATCAAAGCTGTCCCTGGCACATAGCCGGGATAGGTATAGGGATAGTAAGGGTATTCAACAGGAGCAGGCCCGTACACGACAGTCGGGTCGTACGAGGGCACATAAACCATGTCCGGGTTCGCTTGCTGAATTTCGATTACCTGCTTGCCGCTAGAGACTGTCTCGGTCTTCACCACCGATTGGGCGTTGGTTTTTAGATTTCCTGTCCCCTGAGCCTTTCCACGCAGGCGCTGGACTGCATCCATAACATCAGATTGCTGGGCCAGGAACGCGTTCCCCAAATCCGTGGTCCATTGAATGTTGCCCGCCATCCGCTGAACCACGTCTGGAAACTCCACCAATCCCTGGATGCTTGGGTCCCACGGTTGCTTGGCCACTGCGTCCGCCAGTGCCTTGCCTTGCAAATTTTTGTTCTTATCCATCCACTGCTGAAGTTGAATGACTTCGAGTGGATAAGTGGAAGCAGCGAGCGTCTGAGCCAGGAGTGAATCTGGATAAAGAGCGATTGGCGCGACTAAAGAATCCAATTCACCAGCTGGAAGTTTAGTTGTCTCTTGATCCGTTGTTGTTGTAGTCGTCATCTCTTGCGATTGCGCTTGCTGTGCCGAGCCAGTGGAGCTCAATGCAAGGCTGACGATGGCGATCACGCCATGAATTAATGTGCAGCTTCGTGACTTCATATTTTTTACTTTCAACTGTTGCCCGGGTAACGTAGATCAAATGTCGCCGACCGGCATATAAGACTTTCGTCCAATAGAACCGTCGGACATAAATGATAGTTTCAGCAAATTAATGGAAGAAATTCATATGAATATTGTCAAGAAAATCGCAATTCTATCGCTCGTCGTCGCAGTGATGACGGGTTTCACCCAGGCAGCGACGCACCATAATGAATCCAAACCAGATGCAACGTTGCGCATGAGCGGCGGTGGCTTCGCTCTTGGAATTGGTGTCAACTGGGGGTCAGGCACGCTCACCTACCGAGGCAAAGACTATCCCGTTAAAGTAAAAGGACTTTCGGTGGGCAGGGTCGGGATGACTAGCTCTTCCGCGTATGGTGAGGTTTTCAACCTGAAGCATCTTCAAGATTTCAACGGTCATTATAACGTGGGTGGCGCTGGTACGCGGGGCGTGACTCTTGGTGCTGGGAAAACTGGCACCATCATGTCAAATCAGGCCGGTGTGATCGTCCGCATTTCCTCGACACAAAACGGCGTTGCTGTCAACGCAACTGGCGGTGGCGTCGACATGCAACTCCAGAGATAACGAAGTAGCGTTACAAACAAATCTGAGTGCGCCGTCCACGGCACTCTCAGTAGTTGCTCGAATGGCCGAGCTTTCCTCACCCGCCGCCGTATTTGAGATCGGAGCGGCAGCACCATGGATGCGGAAATGTTCGTCGGCGTGGGTGCGCGGACCGCTTTGGGACGGGTTCTGGATGCTTAGCGCGCTTTGGCTTGCGCCGATCGTGCTATTGCTCGCCCAAGGGTATTCTAATCCCGAGTCGAGTCCGCTCGATCTGCTTTACTTCGGTTTGACCGCTCTGTTTTGGATCGGCCATCGATTGTCCAGCACTTATCTTGCGTATTGCACGGAGGCGTACCGACCGCTCCTGCAAGCACAGCCCATTCGGTTTGTCGCGCTGCCAGTGCTCATAACAGCAGGATGTTTTGCGCTGTTTCTGCCGGCAGACTCAGCGTTGCCATGGACGCGCGAGGAACGACTGATTGGACTGGCAATTATCGATTACGCCTGCGTGACATACCATTTTGCGGCGCAACATTTCGGTGCGCTTTCACTCTACCGTTCCCGAGCGGATCGCGGCTCGTGTATTCAAACCAGACGCTGGGATCGCTTTTTTGCGCTGACTGCGGGCGGCGTGCTTGTGTTTGTCGCGGATATTCTTGCTGGAGCGGTAGCGTATCAAGACCAGTGGGTCGACCGATGGTTTCCGGCGTGGATTGTATCAGCTGAGAATGGAATCCGCGGCGGCGCGATGCTGGCGCTGTTTGCCATCACGGCAATCGTGTTGGTTGCCGAACTGCGCACGCCACAATGGTCGTTGCCGCGCATCTTCTATATCGTTGGCCTCGCAGTGATGGTGGGGCTGGCGCTTCGGCCGCGAAGTTTGTTTCTCTTCCTTGTGATCTGGACATCGCAACACTGGATACTCGCTACGGGGCTGGCGTCGCAAACGCCATCGGCGGAGCCAACCCCAACGACTGGTATTGTGCGCCGGTTCTTGCACCGATTGAATGTTCGCCCATGGGCGGTCGTGCTTTTGCTCATGTTGTTGTCGCTCATGCTGCTCCCGGTTTTTGAGGTAGAAGCAAATCGCGAGACCGGCACTTAT
>QHQV01000044.1:0-7091 GCA_003219945.1 Verrucomicrobiota bacterium
AACCCGTGATATTCGTCCGCTCGCCGATCACAGCGAAACCAAACTCCGGCGTGATCTTTAGCGGCTCCAGCCCCGACAATTCCAAGGCGTTCATGTCAGGCATCTTTGCTGGGGAGCGCACGCGCCTCGCGTGCTGTCTTCGGCGCCCTCGCCGAAGACGTCTCCGGCGTCCACAACCACGGGTAGTCTTCGTTTTGCTTAACAATGCTCGCATCCCATGGATTTCGAGCAATGTAATGAAACTTCTCCTGCAAATCCCGCTCCGAGCGGATCAACCGATCAAATGATTCCTTTTGCCAAACGGGGCCCTGTGTGCCTGCAGCCTTGTTGATTCGGTGTGCACTCGCCGATTTAATCCCGTGGAGAATCTCGGTCATAGACCAGAAAATTGTTTCTCCGTTAGCGCCTTGCTCCCTCACCTGCGGCTCGAAGAGCAAGTGAACATGATCGGGCATCACGCAGGCCACGTATAATTTGTATTGATTGTGTTCGGCGCCATGAACAATGCTTCGAAGAACAATGTCACGTTCCGGCGGGATGAGTTGGCGATCGTTTCGCGTGGAAAATGTGACCGCGTATTTCGCCCAGGGACGCTCGAAGTGCGGCAGGTTACGTTTGCCGTAAAGAACGTTCGTTGAGGTTTCGGCGAAGGCGCCGAAACCGGCACGCGAGGCGCGTGCGCTCCCCGGAGCCTCCGACGCGTGCGCGTCGGGAACCGTGCGTGGCTTGCAGTCGCGGACGCGATCCACGATCGCGCGGATGTGTTCCGGAGTTGTGCCGCAGCAGCCGCCCACCAGATTCAGCCAGCCGTTTGCCACCCACGCCGCAAGTTTGGGTGCGAACGACTCTGGAGTTTCAGGAAATCCGGTCGGCGAAAGTGGATCGGGCAACCCTGCATTCGGATACGCGCCGACGTAAAACGGTGCAATCCGTGAAAGTTCTTCGATGAACGGTTCCATCTCATCTGGACCGAGCGCACAATTCAAACCGAGGATGAGCGGTCGCGCGTGCGCGATTGAAACAAGGAACGCTTCCACGGTTTGGCCGCTCAAATTCCGTCCGGATTTGTCGATCACGGTGCCTGAGACCATCAACGGTACACTGCGGCCGATTTCTGCCAACGCGTCGGTGATGGCGAACAATGCAGCCTTGCCATTGAGCGTGTCGAAAATGGTTTCCACGATGAGAAGATCGACACCACCTTCGAGTAGTGCCTTCGCTTGATCGAAGTAAGTTTGGCGTAGCTGATCGAACGAGACTGCGCGAAATGCCGGATCGTTTACATCGGGTGAAATGGAGGCAGCGACAGGAAGAGGCCCCATCGATCCGCCGACAAATCGCTGGCATCCAGTTTCATTTGCGGCGCGGTCCGCAGCGTGGCGGGCGATCCTCGCTGCTTCAAAATTAATTTCATGAACTAGCGCGCAAAGACCGGCATCGTCGACCACGCGCTGAAAGAATTCCTGGTCTTTGCGCCCAGCGTTCGGTTCGCCTTGGAAAAGGAAATCGTGCAGACCGATGGTTGTTCCGCTGAAGGTGTTTGTTTCGATTATATCGGCGCCAGCTTTGAGATAATCGGAATGAATTTCCCCGATTACCTGCGGCTGCGTCAGGTTCAATAGCTCGAGGCTGCCTTTGAGATCTTTGCCTTGCCAATCGCGGAACCGTTCGCCGCGGTAATCCGCTTCCGACACTTTGTAGCCCTGGATCATCGTTCCCATCGCGCCATCGAGCACGACGATCCGCTCGCGCATCAACGCTTCCAGAGGATGAACCCCGTTTGTTGCCATAAAATTGTCCGGCAACTAAACGGTGTTTCGTTCGCTGATCAAGAAACAAATTGACGCATCATGATGCGTAGATGCGTTGAAAAATTCCTGCTCGTGCTCTTGCTCGTAATCGAAAAACGATCCCAATAAATCAACCGCTGCCGCGATAACAATGCCGAGATCCAAATGCTGAATGCCGAACGAATGTTAGATGTTCGACATTTTGAGGTAAGGCGCGTCACTCCTGTGCGCGCGATTGTTTCGGCGGGCAGGGGAATGCCCGCCCTAACGTTTATAGCAGCGACGACGGCGTGATGCAGTTCTTGGATGAACGTGTCAACAGATTGCCCGCGCCTTTCGAATTGGAGTGGCGTCACGTCTCAGGAAAGCCGTGGGATTGGAAGCTCGTGCGCATCAGCAATCCGGCATTCCAAATCCCGGCCGACGCGTGCTAGAGCTATCTCGCGGATGGCCAGCGATAAGGCCGACCCTCATCTAAATCCTCTCCCTCTAAGGGAGAGGAGGACGCGTCAGCGCCAGGTGAGGGTTGCTCGTTAGTCAGTGACCGCGAACCTATTTGCCCTGCGCCTGCCGCAACTGATTTTTGGCCGCATCGACTTCGCGTTGCGTCTGCTGGCAAAGAAGAATTCCGCGAAGCTTATCCCCTTGGTAATAGCGGGCGATGAATTTTTTCTTCGGGTACGTCCCATCAAGATTCACGCGCGTAGCCGGCAGCGTGAAGTCGCCCACGAAATCGATCCGCAGATCAAACATTTCCGTCCAAAAATATGGAACCTGTTCGTAACGGATGCGCTTCTTGCCCGTCATGTTAGCCCCTGCTACGAGACCTTGCTCGCGGGCGTTTTCCCAATGGGTCTGACGCCGCATGCCGCCCATGATTCTGTCCGGGTAGAAAGCAAGATCGCCGACCGCGTAAATTCCTTTTTCCTCGGTCTCAAGATATTCGGTGACAGGCGAACCGTGCGGCCCCGCTAATGGAGTGTTGCGCACAAGATCGAGATTCGGTTCTGCGCCGCATGTCACGACGGCAAGGCCGACCGGGAAACGGTTACCACTTTTGGTTTGAATATTGCGAAGGACGGTTTTGCCTTCGAATCCGTTAAGAGCTTCTCCCAGCGAGAGCACGACGCCGTGCTTCGCAAAATAATCAGTCAACCAGGCCCCAGTGTCAGGATCGACGTAGCGATTCAACAAGTACGCGTCGCGATGCATGAGTCCGACCTTCATCTTCATCATGCGCAGGCTTGCTGCCGCTTCGCATGCCAGTAAACCACCTCCGACTACCATGATCGTTTTCTCCAAGTTGGCCATTTCGCGTAATGCAAGCGCGTCACGAATCGTTCGGAGGTAAATCACGTTGCCGAGACTTGTTCCTGCTACTGTCGGTCGTACCGGCCGGCTGCCCATCGCCAGACATGCCTTCGTAAATTCGATGCTTTCGCCATTGGCCAGCACAGCCAGGCGACGCTCGATGTTGAATTGCGTGACTACAGTGCCGAAGCGTGCCTCGATCTTGTGCGCTTCAAACCAGCGCTCATCGAGTTCCTGGATCTTTTTCAGATTCGTTTCCTTTTCTCGTATAAAGCCCTTCGAAAGGATCCAACGCTTGTAAGGTGGGAATGCTTCCGCGCCGACAAGTGTGACGGAGCCGCGCTTGTCGTATTTGCGAATACCTTCGCATGCGCTCGCTCCGCCGATACCGGCACCAACGACGATATAATCGCGCCGAATCATATACGATCTTTGACCATAATTTCAGCGGAGGTGCGCCGACAAGCGAAATCGTTGAGAAGTGTGCTGTAGCGGCGGAATGGGACTGTCGACCAGTCTGCCGATCGCGAGGCGCCTAGAGAGCGCCACTACGGAGATTGATCGAACGGGCGAAGCCATTCCTTCTTGCATTGTCGCTCTTTCTTTAGCCACACTGCTCCCGCCATGAATGAATCCACTACTCACCTCAAGGACACGACAGCGAATCCGGCGCCCCTTGGGCTGCTCGGGTTCGGCATGACCACTGTGTTGCTTAACCTTCATAACGCGGGGTTTTACGAACTCAACAGCATGATTCTGGCGATGGGGATCTGTTATGGTGGCGCGGCTCAAATTGTGGCTGGGATTATGGAATGGCGGAAAGGCAATACTTTCGCCACCACCGCCTTTCTTTCGTACGGCTTGTTCTGGTTCTCACTCGTGGCGCTGATTATCCTGCCAAAGTCAGGATGGGCGACAGCCTCCAACGACACTGCGATGGCGGCTTATCTTTTCATGTGGGGTCTGTTCACTGCAGTGATGTTCATTGGCACGTTGCGTTTGCATGTTGCCGGCCAGGTCGTTTTCGGTTCGCTGACGATTCTTTTCTTTCTCCTGGCGATTGGCGATTTCTTTAACGCAGGTCCTGGTTTCAAACAGTTTACCGGCTATGAGGGAATTTTCTGTGGGTTCTCCGCGATCTACGCCGGCCTCGCGCAGGTGCTCAACGAGGTGTACGGCAAAGTCATCCTGCCGCTCGGTCCAGTAATGAAGTAGTTGAGAATTGCATTCAGGTGGGGGGCGATTGACCTCAGGGTTTTTATTACGGCGCAATTACAGGCGACAAAAGTGCCGAGACGACTGCCGCGATTCGGCGTTACCAAATTCGCAACGGGTGGAGTAACTGGCGAACTCAATGAGGAGACGTTGCGCTCAGTTAATTCGAGCCCGAATTCCGTTGCCGGGGCAGGTCGACCGAATTCAAAACCTGCCGTCTCTCAGCCCACCAGCGATCGTCCTGAGGTGGAACGCACGGGTGACTCAAACCTCGCCGCCGCCGTCATTCAGCCAACCAGATGGCCCGCTGAAAGCCAATTCGTCCTACTCGGCGAGCTTTTATCAATCAACGCCGTTTCGGGTAAACCGCGACAGCATTGTGGGAGCCCAGTACCAACTAATGAGCCGTGGATATTATGGCGGCGCGTTGATGGTAAGTACGGACGTCAGATGGCGTTTGCCGTGCAAGCGTTTCAATCGAGCGCCAGACTTGCGGCGACTGGGCGTTTGGACGCGGAGACGCTGGAAGCCCTTGGGTCATCTGATGCGCACTTCGCGTATTTGCCGCCAGCATCTCGCGGCTACGAAACCTGGATGCCGATGAAGAAGTTCAAAAAAGGCAAGTGGAAAGTGAAATGGAAAAGGCATCATCACCCCGTCGGCGGCGAAGACCGCGATCACGATCGACAGGCAAATAGGCAGTCCGCGTGGAACCCTTAAAACGAGGATTACTAAATCGTAGCGGATTAAGTGCGATCCGAGGCTGTAGCATGCGCTGTCCTCAGCGCATTTCTACGCGTATGCGTCTGATCCGCTGAGACAGCGGATACTACAGTAATCGGCTGCGGGGGGCCTAACCGCCACAGAAGATTGTGGAGAGGTGCGCAACGGACGATATTCGGGTATGACCGACGAACGCATCCAGAAAATCAAATCAGCCATTGAGGCGGCCGATCATATTTCGCCCGAAAAGAAGACCGAGCTTTTGGACGTGCTCGCGAAGTTGAAACCCGCTATTGCCGAGGTTGCGCAAACAAGCGAAGAGGAGGCTGAGAGCATCAGCCGGTTCGTCGAAGCTTCAGCGCATGAAGTCGCTAGCAAGAAGGAACGACCGGAAAGTGTTGAGAGAGTTTTGCACAAATTAAACCAATCCGTTGAAAAGTTCGAAGCCTCTCATCCGCAGCTGACCGCGTTCGTCACCGAATATTCCGCGGTGCTCTCCGGCCTGGGAATCTGACTCTGACCATCGGAATAGACACATTCATGCCGCGCGCTACCTTAGGCGAATAAGCCGAACTTCGTCAGTCTGCATCCGTATTTCACAGCGTATCCGGGAAACCTGAAGCAGCCAAGTCAGCGTTTTCTCAATTGATCGAGAAGCCGCGGCTGAGAAACATAAATGTCGATGCGAGGAAGCGTTTTCGCCGATGTCCGTTTTGTGAGTAACGCGTCACCGCGAATGATTTCCCTTGGGTAGCAGGTAATGAGTAACGGTCCATTCGCCGATACTGCTCCCGGCTTGCAATCCGTCCTCGCTTGCCGAGCGGAAGTGAATGCCCCCGTATATTCTGCTCAATGCCGCTTCCTCAGCTGCGTCCTGGCACGTCGAAAAGCTGCGGAACACTCCCGGAAGAAAATCCGAGCCGGTCGTGAACGGGAGATCTTCCGTCCCAAAAAAGAGCGGGAGCACAGTCGCGGCGGCAGCGCTAAACGTGCTGTGCCCCGAGGTGTAATCCGGGAATGGTGGCGTCACAATGAATGACATCCAGTTCAGTTGCGGCTCGGCAAAGGCAATCGCGGTTACCGGTCGCCAGAAATGGTACGTGTACTTGGAACAAATGGCAGCGTCTGCCATTGCAATGTTCAAGAGCGCAAACAATCTCACATTTTCTTCCAGCGTGACGCCTCGCGTAGCACCAATAGTCTGCGCAATGCTGTTCCAGTGGCCGGGAGGCGTTTCGGTGCCCGCGCCATCGGCCCAAAATAACGCTATCTCGGTCTGATCTTCTGTGCGCGTCGAACCGACAAGAGCACCGAGCTCTTTGACCTCCTCGTAGTCCGCAGCGTACTGCTGGCTTTCGAGAGCCGGCGGCCCGGGCGGACGAAACTGCGATGGGCTGCTCATTCCAAACGGCGCGACGAATCCCCATTGCGGCAACAAATAAGGAAGAAACGCCGGAGGCGTCGGAATCCAAACACCAGGACCACTGCCGCCAGGTGGCTGAACCACGGCATTGGAACCATCACCCGTCCGCGCCGCGAGGATTTGGGTCGCGACGAATTAGCCCCATGCGATGCCATTTGTCTTTTGTGGGCCGTTCGGAATGCCAGCGAGAATCGCGGCGTGAAGCCCATCGAAGATAGATGTGTGGCTTGGAAACAGGCTGAGAAGCGCTTGGTGCGCAGCGGCACTGGCAGCAGCTACGCGAGAGGCACTGGTCGGCACTGCACTCGGCACCAGGTAGGGTTCATGGGTGCGCGCGATGCCATTCACAGCATCATAGATCGCAGCGTGAGCAATCGCGAGACTGCGAGAGGCAACCGGTGGCACTGTTCTGTCGGCGCGAATTGCATCCAGTGCTGCGTTGTTCCAGTCGGTGGCAACATCGGCGCTGGCAGGAATAGCGATGATGTTCGAGCCAAGATTAATGACGCCAATAAACGCTACGAAAAGCGAACCTCTGATGACCCTGTGCATAGCGGTCATTCCTTAGGTAAATTGAATGACCATTTTGTAGGGTTTAACGGGTACGTGTGTCAAGCCTAATTTGATCC
>QHQV01000044.1:7288-10774 GCA_003219945.1 Verrucomicrobiota bacterium
GCGAGCGCAATTTGAGCGGGAGTGGCGTTATGGGATTGCGCGATTTTCTTTAGCGCCGCGTTTCTCAGCAATTTGCCGCTATGACCGACAGGCGAATACGCCATGATCGGGATCTTGTTCGTTTGGCTCCACGGCAGAAGATCGAACTCGATTTCCCGATTCTCAAGATTGTACAGAACCTGATTTGCGGCACATTTGCGACCGTGTTCGAGCGACAACAGTTCATTCATGTTGTCGACGTCGAAGTTTGAGACACCCCAACGTTTTATTTTTCCGGCAGCGCGCAGCTCCTCGAACGCGTCCACAGTTTCCTGGAGCGGCGGCTCTCGTTCCCGCCAATGTAGAAGATAAAGATCAATCGTGTCGATGCGGAGGCGTTTGAGACTGCGCTCACACGCTTTTGGCAATTTTTCACGTGACGCATTGTGCGGATAAACTTTCGTAACCACAAAGACATCTCGACGTTGTCCGTGGATCGCTTCGGCAACGATCTCTTCCGCCCCGCCATGGCCGTACATCTCTGCAGTGTCAATCAAGCTCATGCCAAGTTCGATTCCCAAACGCAACGCCACGACTTCTCTGGCACGCGCGCTCTTGCTTTCGCCCATGCGCCACGTGCCTTGGCCGAGCAAAGGAACGCGCTTGCCGTCAGGGAGTGCGACGGTTCTCATTTGAATTCAATCGCATCTGCGAAGCGAGAAACCGGAAGAAACCTTTCACGCCAGAAGCTTTCACATACGTGTCGCCCATTAAGGAATGGACCTACGGAATGTCTGGCAGGAAAATCCTCTGTAGTCTGCTAACGCTGTGCGAGGAACCGGCGGGTTCCCTCTCTTTAACGCGCGATCGTGCTCAGTCGTTCAACCAGCGCCTTGCCCTTTGCGCGATCGTTGATAACGAATGTGTTGTTTTCGCCATGCGTTGACCACGGACCGCGTGGCACTTCCTTGAAATCTACGAACCTCCAGTCGGTGACGTCAGTTGGTTTCAATCCGAGGTAATCGCGCACGGCAGGCGAAACATCGAGGCCAGCGCCTTTGTTCAAGTTTGGTTTTGGCCGTTCGTTACCGAAAACGTATTGCCAATGGTCGGTTCGGAATGGTCCGGCGTCTTCCCACTGCGCATACACGGTTCGATTGCCTTTGCGGATCGCCACCCATCGGTCTTTGCAAGTGGACACGGCCGGTCCTTGGTACGCTTCGCTAAACCACGGAACAACACGTGGCGCTTCGGGCCGATGACCCTCCCTCGCTTTGTCGTTGTACGGAAGCGCGCAATAGAACGGATTGAGCTGTGGCGTGAAGTTTACCGGAATGTAATTGCTGCGATGAGCGGGATCAGGGTCGTCCAGCCCTCCGTAATTCTTCGTCCATTGCTTGTCCCATGAACTCACCCTGTTGGGGACTGGATTGTTGCCCGAGGGTTTCTCGCCGATCCAGAAGACGGTCGTCACGATGTTGCCTTTCCAAGGGTAATGCTGTCCCTGTTGGAGCCGTTCTGCGGCCAACTGGCCCGGCGTGAATGCCAGTGAACTGACATCGAGCATCCGATCGTCCGCCGACTTCTCAGATTTTTTGCTGAACTTCGTTTTTGCAGGTTCTCCCTTCGAGGCGGCGCCGTGTGCGAAAAGAGATGAGATGGACGAAAGCAGAACCGCAATCGCGGGAGTAAATTTTCCAGGTTTCATTTGTTGGTTAAAGCGGCGCAAACAGACGTCATACGTCTCTTTGATTGATCGTGCACGAGGACGCGGATGCGCGTCAGTCTGTGGCAATTACGATGCGCCTAAAAGTAGGCCGCAATGTTAATGCTGATCCAGCCGAGTCAACAAAAATTCAGAAATATTCCTGTGCTGTAAGCACAGCAGCAGGGTTCCTGAATTAAAGAAATTTTCCAGGATTCAAAATTCCATCGGGATCGAGCACGTGTTTGAGCCGGCGATGAAGATCACGCGCCACCCCGCTCGCCGCTTCCGGCCACCACCGTTTTTTTGCCAGACCGATTCCGTGTTCGCCTGTGATCACGCCGCCCCACGCCAGCACTTGCGCAAAAAGATCGTCGAGCGCGCGTTCGACCTTCGTGCGCACAGCAGCGTCGCGACTGTAGCGGTCTGCCATGATGTTGACGTGAATATTTCCGTCTCCAGCGTGGCCAAAGCAGGCAATCGGAAATCCATGCTTCACCTGCAGCTTCTCGGCGAATTCCATCAGATCGACCAAGTGACTGCGCGGGACAACCACGTCCTCGTTCAATTTCGTTAGGCCAGTTGCGCGCAGCGAGTTGCTAAACTGGCGACGCAACGCCCAGAGCTTTTCGCAATCGGCTTCGCCGTTGGCGATCTGAAGCGCGTTTGGTTTTCTCATCTCGATCAATTCGCGAATTGCCGCGGCCTCGCTGCGGACGCTCTCTTCTTGGCCATCCAAATCGACGAGCAAATGCGCGTTTCCCTCTGGCACGATCTTTTCACCCAAATCGCGCCGCGCCGCGTCGAGCGTTAAATGATCAGCGATTTCGAGTGCTGACGGCAAAAATCCAGCTGCAAAAATTGACTGTACAGCTTCGGCAGCTTGAGAAGCCGTGGCGAACGCCGCTGACAACGTCGCGCGTGCCGGCGGAAACGGAAGCAAGCGCAGCGTGATCTCGGTGACAACGCCGAGCATTCCTTCCGAGCCCACGAATAGACCGATCAAGTCGAAGCCGGTTTTATTTTTGTGCACACGTCCGCCGGTCCGCATGACATCGCCGTTGGCAAGCACAACTTCGAGACCGATGACGTAATTGCGTGTCACCCCATATTTCAAACAGCGCGGACCGCCGGCGTTCGTGGCGACGTTTCCGCCAATCGTACAATCCTTCATGCTCGCAGGGTCAGGTGGATAAAATAATTTCTGTGCGCGTACGGCCGATTTGAGCTCAGCGATGAAAACGCCTGGTTCAACAATCGCGACGGCGTCGGTAAAGTTGATTTCTTTGATGCGATTCATGCGAATAAGGCCGGCACGCATCCGCCCACGTAACCAAATCCGCCTCCCCGTGCGGTGACCGGAACTTTCTCGCGCGAGGCGAAGTGAAGGAGCTTGCTCACGTCCTCTGTCGATCTTGCAAAGACGACAAGGTCCGGCGGATGCGTTGCAAACCACTTATCACCGCTATGCGCAGCGATACTGTTCGGATCGTCCGCGACAATTTCGTCGCCGAGTAAATCGCGCAGGTCTGATGCGAGCTTCGTGCTCATGCTCGTAATCGTGCTCGACATTGTCTAATCGATTATGGGCATGAGCATGAGCACGAGACTAATCGCCAGCCGATAATGCCGAGCCTGCTCCATTCGTGCGATGAGCGCTTCGGCTTTTGGAAAGATCACCGGCTTACTCGCCTCCGCACCAGCAAATTCCGTCACCGCATCCATGGAATCGAAGCGGAGTAACGTGATGAATTCCACTTGGTCGCCGTCGTCGCGCACGAACAATTCCGCGCCGCGGTAAC
>QHQV01000045.1 GCA_003219945.1 Verrucomicrobiota bacterium
TAAATATACGCCAGTAGCTCAATTGGTAGAGTAGCGGTCTCCAAAACCGTCGGTTGGGGGTTCGAGTCCCTCCTGGCGTGTGCCTAACGAATCGCGTGGCAAAGCAATGATGACAAAAGTCAAAAGCTTCTTCAGCGAGGTGAAGGTCGAGCTGCAGAAATGTTCGTGGCCGTGGGACCCAAAGGAAAAGGGATTCCGCCGCTACAAGGAACTGGTGGACTCGACGATCGTGGTTACGATCGCGATGCTGTTGCTCGGTGGGTACGTGGCGTTGTTCGATTTTATCTTGGTGAATGTTGTGCACTTCTTCACCCGATTGCACTGATTTATGGGACAAAGATGCGCAGGGAAAATGGCAGGAACGCACCGCTTCGGCGCGCGCCGCGATTGCGTCCTGCGAAATTGAAGTATGGGACAAGCGCTCGCAGCGAAAGATCAATGGTACGTGGTGCATGTGCTTTCCGGTCAGGAAAACAAAGTGCGCGAGAACATTTTGAAACGCGTCAAAACCGAAGAGATGGGCGACATGGTTTACGAGGTGCTCCTTCCGACCGAACGCGTCTCGGAAATCAAAAAAGGTAAAAAGACTGAAACCACGCGGAAATTTTTCCCCGGTTATTTGATCGTTAATATGCATCTGCTCGACGAGAACAATCAGCTGGTCGGGCGAACCTGGTATTTCATCCGCAATACATCTGGCGTGATCGGGTTTGCCGGAACCAAGGATAAACCCATCCCGATGCGACAATCGGAAGTGGAAAGCATGCTCGCGCAAATGAAGGAGCGCGAAGAGAAGGTGAAACCAAAAGTCAGCTTCGAAGTTGGCGAAACCGTGAAGGTCGCCGACGGTCCGTTCCAAAATCAGACCGGTGTCGTTGAAGAAATCGATCCCGAACGTGGCAAGCTGCGCGTTTCTGTCACTATTTTTGGTCGCGCCACGCCGGTGGAACTGGAATATTGGCAGGTCGAACGCGGCTGATCCATCAGCACCCAAGTCTCGACTACAAACTCTCTCTAAAATGGCCAAAGAAATCGTAGCCCATATCAAACTGCAAATTCCCGCAGGACAAGCTAACCCCGCGCCTCCGGTGGGCACTGCTCTCGGTCCACGCGGCGTGAACATCATGGCGTTCTGCAAGGAGTTTAACGCCGCGACACAGAAACAAGCCGGCGACATTCTCCCAGTGGTGATCACCGTTTACAAAGACAAATCGTTCACGTTCATCACCAAGAGCCCTCCAGCCGCCGTTCTGCTCAAGAAAGCCGCCAACATCGCCGCAGGTTCGAAGGAACCTAACAAGACCAAAGTCGGAAAGGTCACGCGCAAACAGGTGATGGACATCGTCAACACCAAGCGCAAAGACCTGAACGCGCGTAACGACGAAGCCGCCTTCCGCATAATCGCCGGCACCGCCCGACAAATGGGCCTCGAGATTGCCGATTAGCGTAATGACGAGGAGTCTCTGCAAACAATGCGGAGAGCCGATCATTCGACGGGGCTCGAGAGCGCCGATTTTCTGTGGCCTCTCATGCAAAGCTTGTTGGCAGCGCAATCAGAAGCCAATTACGCGTGACGAGCTGAAGCATCTGTACGTTGATCGCGGGTTGGGCACGTATGCGATCTCACGAATCGTGAGGCGAGACCCGAAGCGCGTCTACCAATGGCTTCGCAACTATGAAATTCCGCTGCGCTCGCGCAGATGGAGTATTCAGCCAAAGACACAACCTCATCACGATCGCGAATGGTTAATCCGTGAGTACGTGGCCAAGAAACGCTCAGCTGCGGAAATCGCAGCTGAATTTGGTGTGGACGAGAACACAATCTTATTTTTTCTCGGCCGGTTGCTCATTCCTCGACGCACAACAGCAGAAGTACGAGCGCACAAACATTGGGGAGCTACTGGCGAAACTAACCCGATGTTCGGCCGGACCGGTGCAAGTAATCCGCATTGGAAAGGCGGAGTTACGCCCCAACGACAAGCATTCTATCTTTCAACAGAGTGGAAGCGTGCATGCGCGGAAGTTTGGAAGCGCGACAAAGCAACATGTCGGCGTTGCGGCCAGAAATCGAAGTCTGGTTCGACTCTTCACGTGCATCACATCGCGTCATTTGCTGTCCGAAGTCTCCGCAAAAGCTTCTAATTTGATTTTGCTTTGTAGAGAGTGTCACCGCTTTATCCACAGCGCGCGAAACGTCAGAAAAGCATTGCTTGCGTGCTAGCAAACGCGAACGCGCGGCACGCGCACTCTATTCCGGCCAACGCAAAATCGTCTTCTCCAATTGTGCAACGAGTCCGTCGAGATAACCTACCGGCGGATCACTGTTCGCCCGTCTCGCTGGATTATCCTTGTCACTCAACAACCTTGCCAAAAGGTCGGCAATCGCTTCGCCCTTTTGATGACCCCAGTGCTGTTGAAAAAATTCGAGCCCCAGCCTCTTGGCATCAGCATCGCTGCCAGAGAAAAGGGTAGTTCGCGCAATCTTTTTGAGAGCGCGATCGCGCGAGCAAAGGAGCCAATATCTGTTTTCCGTGTTCTGCTTCTGTGTACGGCGGCATCATTCCTGAATAACCTGAAGGTCCCAGACTGCGTTGCGTATGTTCGTAAGCGCCTTGGCTCGATCTTTAGTTCGCAGTGACTTGAGCAATGAGCCAGCACGTCGATCTGTAAGATGGGAAGCCGCTAAGAGAATTGCACTCGGTAGGAAAAGGAACTCATCGTACGTCCAACGTAGAAACGCTTCCATCTTCTCAACTGACGAGCGCTTGCTTAACTCAAGCTCAGCGATCTTCAGAACAGCGATGTAAAATTTCTTCCGTCCAGTAATCGGTTTGTGAAAATCGACTATAGGTAGCGGACTCGAATACTCCGGAAGGTCATTGCGACCCAGGAAATCTCGACGACCGAGCGCGATGTCTGCATAGATCTCCGGGCGCACGTTATCAGCAGCGCGGAACAACCGTAGCTCCTCCGGCGCGGAATCAGCTGCTTCGTACAACGCCGAAGAAGGTTCAATCACAACATTCGAGACCTGTAGAAAAGCCATCATGGCAGCGCCAATGCGGCCACGGTCGCTGCATTGCACTAACAAACCGCACGAGGCCGGCCGGACTAACGAGAGTACGTCGCTTAGGATATTTCGATCAAACAGAGCGCAGACTTGCGTTCCATGATGAGCGGCTTGGCGACGCCAAGTCAGGCAGTCGCAGTGATCCTCGATAGTAGCAAGCGATGACAATATTTCCTGCTCGCGTACAATCGACTGGATCGCCTCCAAATCGGTTGGAGGCAGCGGTATTTGATACTGCTCAAACAATATCTGCTGCATGGACGGTGACCGAGTGTATTGCTGAACGCCGAGTTCGCCAGCCTGCGTTGAGACTTCCCACGACGGCGGGACTACATCGACATCTACTTCGGGACATTGCTCGCGTCCCCTAGCAATTCCCATCGCTGCAGCGCAATCGGCACGTTGCCGTTTTTCCACAGGAAATCGTCGAAGGCACGGAGATTGAATCTGTCGCCCTGCTGCATGCGCGTGTCGGCAAGGAATTTCAGGATTTGTAATTTCCCAATCTGATAAGTCATAGCTCCTCCGGGGCTGGTGGAGAAGGCGATCGCTTCCTGCCGCGCGGTCTGTTCATCCATCGGAACTTTCTCCTGGAGATATTTTGCAGCTTGTTCGAGCGTGAATTCGCCCAGCGCAAGTTTTACGTCCACTTCTACGCGGAGCGCGCGCAGCCGCATGAAATTGTAAATGATCTCGCGCGTGTGCGGACTGTCATCGAACAATCCTGCCTGCAACATCATTTCCTCAGCGTAAAAGCCAATGCCTTCGTTCGCACCGGAATCGTAGTAGTGACGCCGGATCGGGTCCTGGTTTTTCCACGAGAGACAAAGCTGAAAATAATGTCCGGGAATTCCTTCGTGCACCGTGATCGGCCGCGGATCCATCGCTGTCGCGCGCCAGAAGTAGCCAAGCTTTTCCGAAGGCTCAGGCACGTAACGAATGCAATTCTCATTTAGTCGTGACGACGACGTAAAATCGTCGTGCTCAGTAAACTCAAGCGTGCGCAAATATTCGGGTGTTGGCTGAAGCGTATAATGCTGAACCCACTTCGGCACCGTGAGAATGTTGCGCTCCTCGAGAAATTTGCGGATTTGAAGTTCTTTTGCAGCCGCATCTTTGACCCACGTATTAATGTCCGTCGTCATCTTTAGCGGCGGCACATCCTTGTTGCGGTTCTTTTCGTATGCCTCAAATGCGACGGCGCGATTCCATTCCTGACGTCCCATGGCCAGAAGTTCTTCCGGCGTGAATGGCACCAGGGCAACGTTGCGTAAAAGCCAGATGTACGCGTCACGACCGAGTGCGGTTCGTTGCGGAAGCTTCGGTAGCTTATCCTTGAGCTGCTGCTGAAATTTTTCGAGTGCATCTGCGGCGCGATCAGTCGCGGCATTTAATTCTTCTGGTTTCAGAGTGGTCAATCCAACGAGAGCGCTCGCCATCCTCCGCAGGCGTTCGCGAACGCCGCCTAAATTCTGGGCCGCGACCATTGCAAACGGCGCCGGTGGGTTCTCCAGGTTTTCTGAGCCTTGCTGCAGGATCGACGGAATGTTTTCTATGCGCGCGAAAATCTCGCGGCTACGCGGTTCGTCATACGGCGCCGGCACCGTGAGCGCTTCTGCCAGAGCAGTGAGCGTCTGCTCGATGTAAAAATTCGGGTCGCGTTTCCAGCGCGGATTAGCTTCGAGTTCCCAACGAACGCGCGACAATGCCGAACCAATCAATTTGTAGTCGACTTGCTTCGGGATCGGCCATTGTGCGGGATTTAATTTCTTCCAACGCGCCTCAAATCCGACCAAATCCTTTGTGCGCTGGTCAATGCTCGCCCGAGACCAATCGCGCTTTCCGCCGGGCCGCTCGATCCGGTTGACGTCGTCTGATGTGAATGGCGCGTGTTTCGCACGCCACGCCCAGAAATCATCCGCCAATTTTTCCAGTGAGTCGGGTTGCGCTTGAACGGCTGCGGAAAGCACGAGCGAAGTCAGCAACGAAAGCGATGCGAGGATGCATCGCATTCCTCTTTCGCGCGCTTGCAGGAATTCTGTTTTCACTCCGAGCTTCGACGCAATGTGATCACCGCTGGCGTAAGCCCCGGCCGATACATCGACGCGCCGTAACAGAGCGCGGCGGATTTTTCGTGAGCATAACGAATCTTATTCAGTTTTTCGTCCCAGTGTTCCATGTAAGAGCAGTTAGCCGTTTTCTTATTACCGGGGATTGGCACATAACGGTTTTGCGTAAACGTGAGAAAAGCTGCCTCTCCCGGCAACGGAATTGGCGTCGCCCAGTTCGGTGAAAGGCGGAGGAATCGCGGGCCGCTGAAATCGAGTGCGAACACCGTATCACCGTCGGTGCTGTTCAAATGCAAATCGAAAAACGCGACGCGCAATGATCCATCGAAAAGGAAGTATAGGTTTTTGTCTTCCGTATTATGCAGTAATCCGGCTGCGCCATAGAATCCGGGCACTTTACTGAATTCTGTCTCCGTTCCGGTTTTAAGGTCGCGAAGCAGGTAATGCTTTCCATGACCTGGACCATTGATCTGGTCGTCCTCTTCGTTCATATCCAAGTGCAACAGCAATTCGACAGAACCATTGGGTGACTTATAGCTGGCCAGTAGCAGTGGCCCGGTTGAAGCGGATTCTACCGGCGAGCTCGTCGCTGTTGCCGAAGCTGGTTGTTCCGGCTCGACGTTTGTGAAATAGGGCGAGCTTTTCGCCTGCGCGTACCAATCCGGTGCAGCGTGGAGCTTTTTCA
>QHQV01000046.1 GCA_003219945.1 Verrucomicrobiota bacterium
GGGCGAGATCAGCATCCTCAAGACACAAATTCCCGAGCCAAACCGAAATCAACTGCTGGTACACATCGAAGGCTGTGGCGTGTGTGCATCGAATATTCCGCCATGGGAAGGCAAGCCGTGGTTCGCCTATCCGATGGCTCCGGGTGCCCTCGGGCATGAGGCGTGGGGGACAGTTGAGGACGTCGGAAGCGCAGTTCGCGGGTTCACGCAAGGCGACCGCGTCGCTATTCTTTCTAATAACGCATACGCCGATTACGACGTGTGCGATTCATCCTCCGCAGTACCGCTTTCCGCCGGTCTCGACGAAACGGCTTTTCCTGGCGAGCCGCTTGGCTGCGCGATGAACATTTTTCAGCGCAGCAACATCGGTAAGGAACACACGGTCGCGATCGTCGGCGTCGGTTTTCTTGGAGCATTGCTGACCCAACTGGCCAGCGCCACTGGCGCACGAGTGATTGCGCTCAGTCGCCGTGGATTTGCACTCGGGATAGCGAGAGAAATGGGCGCGACAGGCACCGCGCGGCTCGATGATGCAATCGAAACCGTTCGGTGCCTAACAAGTGATCGGCTTTGTGACATCGTAATCGAATGTACGGGGAAGCAGAGTCCGCTCGATATCGCCGGGGAGATCACTCGCGAACGCGGACGGTTGGTCGTCGCCGGTTATCATCAGGACGGACCTCGCCAGATTAACATGCAACTTTGGAACTGGCGCGGACTCGACGTGATTAACGCCCACGAGCGTAATCCGCGCGTTTACGTCGACGGAATTCGCCAGGCGATTCGCGCCGTCGAGGCGGGGCTGTTGAATCCTGTGCCGCTGTATACGCATTCCTTTCCACTCGAACGGCTCGGTGACGCATTCAACATGGTTGCGCAGCGGCCCGAAGGCTTCATGAAGGCGCTAATCAAAACATGAACACCATCGAATCTGCATCATTGCGTGAAGCCTCTGCAGCAGCTGCGCTGCGGCCACGCCTCGGATTTTTGGGACTTGGTTGGATCGGCACACACCGGCTTGCGGCCATAGGGCGCGCCGGTGTGGCCGAAATCATTGCGATTGCCGATCCGATGGATGAGATGCTCGCCGCGGCAGCGCAACAGGCAGCAAACGCATTACGTTTTAAAAATCCGGACGAAGTTTTCAATCTCGGTTTGGACGGCATTATCATCGCCACGCCCAGTGCACAGCACGCGCAGCAATGCACGGCGGCGTTGGAGCGCGGGCTCGCTGTCTTCTGCCAGAAGCCACTGGGTCGCAATACTCAAGAAGTTTCAAAAGTGATCGCGGTGGCCCGTGCCGCCAATCGCCTCCTTGGCGTCGATCTCTCTTATCGCTACACGGAAGCGCTGCGAAGCATTCGGCAACTCGTTAGGCAAAATGAGCTCGGCGAAATCTTCGCTGTAGATCTGGTCTTCCATAATGCGTTTGGCCCGCAGAAGGCCTGGTTCTATGATCGGCTTCACTCGGGTGGTGGTTGCGTCATCGATCTTGGGATTCATTTGGTGGACGCGGCGCTTTGGATTCTCGATCAACCGATTGTTGGCGTGACCAGTCGATTGTTGCACCACGGCAAACGGATTGACCAACTCGATGGCATTTGCGAAGACTACGCTACGGCGCGACTCGATCTCGCCAGCGGCGCTGCGATTAACCTGAGTTGCTCTTGGCATCTGCACGCCGGACGCGACGCTGTCATCGAAGCGTCCTTCTACGGAACAAAAGGCGGCGCGGCCATGCGCAACGTGAACGGCTCGTTCTACGATTTCATTGCCGAACGCTTTAACTCTACGAGTCGCCAAGTACTGGCCGCGCCGCCGGACGAGTGGTTTGGGCGCGCGGCAGTGGAATGGGCACGCCGCTTGGCGAGAGATCCCACGTTTGACCCTGAAATTGAAAGGATCATCGAGGTCGCGTCTGCCATCGATGCGATTTATGAGAACGCAAACCTCTAGCGTGTTACCGCGCAAAATTCTCATGACAGTCGATTCGATCGGCGGCGTTTGGACGTATGCGCTCGAGCTTGCGCGCGCCCTTGAGCCGTACGGAATCGAGATCGCTTTCGCCAGCATGGGCGGGCGTCTCAGTCGCGAGCAATATGACCAAGTGGTCACGCGCAAAAATGTGCGCTTGTTCGAAAGCGCGTACCGGCTCGAATGGATGGAGGATCCGTGGGACGATGTTGATCGTGCCGGCGATTGGCTGCTGCAAGTCGCGGCGCGCGTTCGTCCCGACATCATTCATCTCAACGGCTACAGCCACGCTGTTCTTCCCTGGAATGCGCCCGTGTTGGTGGTGGCGCATTCGTGCGTCTTATCTTGGTGGCGCGCAGTCAAACAGGGTGATGCACCATCGCGCTATGATCAGTATCGGGCGCGAGTTGCTGCAGGTCTGGCGGCCGCGAATTTGATCGTCGCGCCAAGCGTCGCGATGCGTGATGCCCTGGCTGCTGATTACGGTGCGAACTTCAATTGTATCGTCGTTCCTAACGGCCGCGATCCGCGATTATTTTTCTGCGACGCGAAGACAGATCTCATATTTTCGTGCGGCCGACTTTGGGACGAGGCGAAGAATGTACGCCTGCTCGAGCGGGTCGCGTCGAGAATCACCTGGCGCATCGCCGTAGCTGGCGATTGCCAGTACCCGGGGCGATCAACGGTTGTGGTTCACAATGTGCGTTGTCTCGGAAGAATTCCGCCTGCAGAGATTGCGCAGCAATTGGCGCGCACTGCTATTTTCGTTTTGCCTGCCCACTACGAGCCATTCGGTTTATCCGTGCTGGAAGCGGCATTAAGCTGCTGCGCATTGGTTCTCGCCGACATCCCGAGTTTTCGGGAAACATGGCATGGCTCGGCCATTTTCGTGCCGTCCGATGACGCGACCGGGTTCGCTAACGCTCTTAACAACTTGATCGAGAATACGCGCCGGCGGCAGGACTATGGCCGTCGCGCACGCGTTCGTGCTCTTGAGTTTTCGCCGCATCGAATGGCCAGCGAATATCTGGCGGCATATCGGACATGCATTCACGAAGAGTTTGCATCGGTGCCTGGAAAGCCGCCGCTTGTCGTGGAGGAGGTGGCGGCATGAAGATTGTCATGTTCTACCATTCCTTGGTTTCGGATTGGAACCACGGCAACGCGCATTTTCTCCGCGGTGTGGCGACCGAATTCATAAAGCGCGGCCACGCAGTGGATATTCACGAACCGGAGAACGGTTGGAGCATTTCAAACCTGATTGCGACGCATGGCCCCGAGCCGGTGCGTGAATTTCGCGCGCGTTTTCCGCTGCTACGATCGAAATCGTACAACATCGGCACACTTGATCTCAATCGCGCACTCGAGGGCGCCGATCTCGTTCTGGTTCATGAGTGGAACGACCCCGCGCTTGTACGGCGCATCGGCGAGCACCGGTCCAAGACCGGCGGCGCATATCACCTTTTTTTCCATGACACTCACCACCGCGCTGTCACCGCGCCGCAGCAAATGTGTCAGTACGATCTCTCGCATTACAACGGCGTTCTCGCCTACGGCGATTTGTTGCGCCAAGTCTACGAGAAACGCCGCTGGGCCTGGCGCGCGTGGACGTGGCACGAAGCGGCGGACACGAATGTGTTTTGCATGTCGCGCAACTGTCATTTCGAGGGCGATGTCGTCTGGATCGGTAACTGGGGCGATGACGAGCGCGCTGCCGAATTGCGTGAGTTTCTGATCGAGCCAGTGAAGTCGCTTCGCCTGCGGGCGAAAGTTTTCGGCGTGCGGTACCCGCAACACGCACTGGACATGCTGCGGGACGCGGGAATTTCCTATGGCGGCTGGCTACCCAATTATCGCGTCCCGGAAATTTTCGGGCGATTTCGAATCACTCTACACGTGCCGCGCCGGCCCTATGTCGATCTTCTGCCGGGCATCCCGACTATTCGTCCATTCGAAGCACTCGCCTGCGGAATTCCGATGATTTGTTCTCCCTGGAACGATTGCGAGAAGTTGTTTGAGCCAGGCCACGATTTACTGATCGCCAGAAATGGTCGCGAAATGAAACGCCATTTGCGCGCGCTGTTGAGCGACAAAAAAATGGCACGCGATTTCACCGAGCATGGTCTTCAAACCGTTCGCGCCCGCCACACCTGTGCCCATCGCGTGGACGAGCTGATGTCAATTATCGCTGAGGTGGATCGATGAACATTGCGTTTTTCGTTTCGAGTTTGTTGTCGGCGTATTGGAACGGCGCGGCGACTTACTATCGCGGCTTGATCAAGGCACTACACAATCGCGGGCACAGGATCACGGTGTACGAGCCCGACGCATACGATCGGCAACAGCATCGCGATCTCGAGCATCCGAGCTGGGCGCGCGTGATGGTTTACGCCAACGACGAAGATGCGGTGTTACATGCGCTTGAGGCCGCCCGGCGAGATGCCGATATGATTGTGAAAGCGAGCGGGATCGGTGTCTTTGACGAATTGTTGGAAGCGGCCGTGCTGGAGATGAAGGAGCAGCAAAACCATATCGTGTATTGCGATGTCGACGCGCCGGCCACACTCGAACGTGTGGAAAACGATCCCGGTGATCCGTTTCGCAAATTAGTTCCGCGTTATGATTTCATTTTTACCTACGGCGGTGGTTCGCCCGTAGTACGCGGTTACGAATCGTTAGGCGCGAAATTGTGTGTGCCGATCTACAACGGCCTCGACCCGGAGACGCATTATCCTGTCGCGTCCGACCCGCGATTTGAAGCCGACCTCGGTTTTCTGGGCCATCGGTTGCCGGATCGTGAGGCGCGCGTGGAACAATTCTTTCTGAACGCAGCCGAGCAACTGCCGGAGCGAAACTTTCTGCTCGGTGGGATCGGTTGGGACGGCAAATCACTGCCGCCGAACGTGAGAAATCTCGGCCACGTTTATACGCCCGATCACAACGCGTTTAACTGCACGCCGCGCGCGGTCTTGAACATTTCGCGAGCAAGCATGGCGCGCTACGGATTTTCGCCCGCTACGCGCGTGTTTGAAGCCGCAGGCGCGGGAGCGTGTCTGATCACGGATGCCTGGACTGGTATCGAACGATTTTTTGATCCGGGTGAAGAGATTTTGGTCGCGCACAGTGGCGAAGAGGTCGCGGCGCACGTCGTCGATCTTACGCCTGAGCGGGCGCGGCAAATCGGTCAGGCAGCGTATCGTCGTGCGCTGGCGCAGCACACTTACGCACAACGCGCCGCGCAGTTCGACGACAT
>QHQV01000047.1 GCA_003219945.1 Verrucomicrobiota bacterium
ACCGGACCGGTCGATCCAGCAACTGGGATGCTGATCAACATCAGCCAAATTAAGGAGCGCGCCGGAAAAGTCCTTCGCGAAGGTTTCGATCACAAATTCTTAAACCAGGACAATCCGTCGTTTGGCGAGATTCCACCGACTGCAGAGAACGTTGCCCGTCAGCTTTATTGCGATGTCTCGCCGCTGTTTTCCGACGGGGGAGCAAAACTGTCTGTTTGTCACTTGTGCGAGTCACCCGAGCGGAGCGCGACGTACTATTTCACCGGCGCCTGCGAAGCGAATTATTGGTTCGAATTCTCGGCGGCGCGCAAAACGATGTCGCCGCATTTGAGCCAGGAAGAAAACGCACGGTTGTTTGGGCCGGCTACTGCACCGCACGGACACAATTATGGCTGCGGGCTCACAATTCGAGCGGAACAACTCGATCCCAAACGGCCTTTGGTTCGCTACGACGAAATCGACACCTGTATCCGCGCATTGCGCGCCGAACTCGATCACCAGTATCTGAACGAAGTAATCGGACTAAAAGAACGTCCGATAACCACTGAGAGCCTGGCCGAATACGTCTACGAACGCGTCAACTCGATGATGCCACTGCAGCGGGTTCGTTTGCACGAACGCGCCGATTTCTTTGCCGAAGCATGGGAAGACAACACGATTTTTTTAGGGTTGCAGGTACCGTTTTATGCTGCGCACCGATTGCATACGGCGACGCTTTCCGATGCCGAGAACACGAGGCTTTATGGTAAGTGCAACAATCCGACCGGCCACGGCCATCGCTACCTGACAGAAGCAACGATCGGCGGCGAATACGATGAGCGCAGCGGAACGCTTTACGATTTCGTTGCGTTGAACGACGCGATTGGTGAATCACTGAAAGCCTGGCAGGATCGCCATCTGGATCTGGAAACGGAGGATTTTCGCGGTGCGTCTTCGACAGGCGAAAACATCGTGCGCGCGCTTTGGCCAAAGATTGATAATCGTGTAAATCACCAACTCGTGCGATTGCGCCTGTGGGAAACGACGAACAACAGGTTTACGTTGCGGCGAACGTAGCGGGATGGTAGGGATCCCGCGGTCGCGGGAAGCCGTCCTACTTCATTTCCGCGGCGCGCCCGGCGGTCGCGCCCTACCGTCTTTAGTCGGCATTGGACGGTAAGCTTTGGGCGTTCGACGTTCTCGCAAGAGCGTGAAACGATATCTCATCACAGGCGCCAGCCGCGGGATCGGCCGCGCAATTTCAGAAAAGCTTGCAGGCAAAGATGTGGAACTGCTTTTACACGGACGCGACACGGTGGCGCTCGCAGAAACGCGCAAAGTTGTTGAGCCTCAATGCGCGAAGGTGACGCCACTGATTCACGATCTCGCGACGGCACGCGGCGTTTCCGATCTCATTGCTGACGTCGGCCGGCCCTCAATCGACTTGCTCGTGAACAACGCAGGCATTGCGATAGTGAAACCGTTTACCGAGATCACGTCGATCGAATGGGAGCAAACTGTCGGTGTGAATGTTACTGCGCCGTTCCTGTTAACGCAGCGCTTTGCGCCCCGGATGCCGCCGGGTTCAAGCATCGTCAACATTCTTTCTGTCGCCGCCAAAACCGCTTTCCCAAACTGGAGCGCGTACTGCATGAGCAAGTTTGCGCTCGAAGGTTTCACGCGCTGCGTTCGCGAAGAGTTGCGCGACCGCAAAGTGCGCGTGATCAACCTTTATCCGGCCGCAACTGATACCAACATCTGGAGCCAGGTTGAGGGCAAATGGCCACGCGACCGCATGATGAGCGCGACACAAATAGCTGACGCGGTCGCATTCGCTTTAGCGCGCCCGATGCACACGCTGGTCGAAAACATCACACTCTCCAGTCTGGTTGGAAATCTGTGATAATTGCGCAACTTGGAATCAGCATAGTTTGTAGCCACGGCTCTGTGAGCCGTTTCCGAAACAGTGCCCTGCCGTCTCCTGATGATCGGCGACGGCCTATGGTACAGCGGTAAAAAAGATGTTCGTAATATGATCAATGCCTTGCAGAGCGAGCTTACGATCAACGTCGTCGCGTCGATAATTGCATCGTTGCTCTTTCTGGCCCTCGGTTTTCTGTGGGGCAAATACAAGGAACGACGACGCAAGTTTGGCAAAAACCTCGACGAGTACGATTTCTACCCATTCACCGTCACGCGCGAAAACTTCGGCGAGTTCAGCTTGAAAGATTTCCGGTTGGGGGTGCACTACTTCCTCAAAAACGAGGATCATACCGCGGCGCGACAGCTCATTTTCATCGGCGAGCAAAACAATGTGCGGAGTCAGCTTGAGCCGGCCGAACAGAAGGTTTACGCGCAGTTATTCGAGAAATACGACGGCAAAAAGATCACCGACGATACGAATGAATTTTTGGAAAATTACGTGCGCATCGTGCGGCTGATCGGTAAGTCGTTTCCGAACACGGGAATTGAGATTCTGCTCCACAATCTCGCTGATCCGGCGCATTCACTGGTCGTTCTGGAAAACAATGTGACCGGTCGGCATCTGCGCGACGGCACCACGAATCTACTCATTGATCTTAAGCGCCGGCAGCTCTTGAACGAAGAGAAGCTGAACTACGAGCTAAACATTGGCACGCGAAAATTTAAATGCACCACGATCCCGATTAAACGAAAAGAATTCGGAATCGTCGGCGCGATTTGCATAAACATCGATGCCAATTACATCAGCGAGGAAGTGCTGAAGGATCGACAAAGGATCGAAACTTGGTTTCAAAACTTTCTGCGTACCGACATGCAGCTCGATGAAAATATTTTGAGCAAGGACGAATACGCAAAGGCACTAAAGGGCCAAAGGCACTTTAAAGACGAAGGTTTTTGATCACAGAATCGTCAGCTCACACAGTCGAGAATGGAGCGGCTGCGAAACGGCGACATAGACCGCAAGACCGGAGGTTGAGCGAAGGGGAAGTGAGCGAATCAGATCTCTGGATTCTTCGGACGCACGAGCAAACAATTAGAATTCCTCGACTTCGCTCGGGATGACACACGACCGTAGCTGTGGCCATCGCGCTGTGCGCGGCGCGTGCTGAACACTCGACGAGCTCCTGCTGCGCTGTTGCAGAGCGAAGCGGCTACAGTCAATTGGGTGAATCGTGGAGCACCGCTTGGTATTCCGGCCTCTTATGATACTCCACTAAGCGGAATCCCCAGCTGATCAGGGTCGAGAGGTCTTTCGTCTTCCCTTTCTTCTCGTTCAGGAACTTTTCGATTTTGGTTTTCAGTTCTCGCTGTTGATCGGTTTGATCGAGGATTTCGAAAATTTCCATCGACAATAACCAGTCTTCGGGATGCTCGGCCTGTTGGGTTTCCCAAATTTCGCCCAGCCGTTCGTAGCCGGCTTTGCTCTCGCGGATTTTTCGCACCTGCGCGTAGAGATTTTCAAGGCGCTTTCGTTTTGCGTAGGATGGGACTTTGATTGTTCGCTCCTTGGGAATGAGGGCCACTTGATTGTAAGCATCCTTATCTGCGGCTCCGTTAAACACAGAACTGATACGCTCGCCAACGGCCATGTCGTACATGCCCCAATCGGGATTGAACAAAACGCGATCGCCGTATTTGGCTGTGCAGCTTGAGAACGAGATCAGCAGTAATTTCCCGTCGCGACGCAAAATGTTTTCGACTTTTCCTGACACCATGACCCCGCTAACAAATTCAACTTTCGCCTTGCGGCCTTCGACAATTCCGAGCGCATGCAACTGGTCGTTGGTGAGCAACTCTGGCGAGGCTGACGTCTGCTTCCATTTCCCCACGGGCGAACCGAATCCATCGTTGTGGTAATCAACGCCGTGGCCTTCCAGTTCCCTATCACCGAACGCCAGCGCCGTTTTGCCGGTCGTGCGAAGGTAAATCGGCGAATTGTTTTCGTCGGTGATGACCTCGGTGAAAATCCCGCTCACTTGAAGTCCGGACGAATATTCACAGGTGGCGACGTTCTGGCATTCGATAGCTTTGTTGATGCCTTCGAGTCCGCCAACTTTGAACGCCATCGTGCTTGCAAATTCTTCGAGCACACGTCTCAAGTGCTGAAAATCAGTGCAGACAAAAAGCTGTGGCTGTTTCGTAGTGATATCGAACGCGTAAGTCTGCGCGTCGATGGAGTAGGGGATCTTTTTTACTGCTGGCTCGAGGCACGAGACCGATTCGCCAATCGATGAAAGCAAACCGGCGCCGTAAATCTTCGGGTTTTCGAGCGTGCCGATGAGGCCGTACTCCACGGTCCACCAATGCAGACGCGACAGCAGCGCCATTTCCGAAGGTTCGCCCAAGCTTTTCTGCCGATGTTCAACCAGTTTGGTTGCCTCATCGACTTCTTTCGGATCGGCGTCCGGTCGTTCCTTCAAAATCGATAAGTGCCGGATCGCTTGATACAGCTCGAAATCTTTTTTCGATGACATCGCTTTCGCGCCAACTTCGCCAAAGCGCTGCAAATATTCCGAGTATTCGCGATCGACAATGATTGGCGCGTGCCCGGCAGCCTCGTGCACAATGTCCGGCGCCGGCGTGTATTCGATGTGATGGATTTGGCGCATGTCGCACGCGATAACCAGCACCTTGTAAGCCTGAAATTCCATGAACGCCGCCGGCGGAATAAACCCGTCCACCGCCACCGCGCCCCAGCCAATCTTCGCGAGGATATCGTTCATCTCCTGAATGCGGGGGATACGCTCAAATGAGATGCCGGTATTCAGGAGCCCCTGGAAATAAACTTTGTGCGCGTATTCCTTCAGGAAAAAAATATTCTGGCGCATGATGAATCGCCAGACTGCGTGATCGACCGAAGTGTAATCGTCGTAGCGCTGATCGACTGCGAATTGGAGTAAATGTTTGGGGCAACTTGCGACGGCCGCGTTGTCATAGCTGATACCGCTTTCAGATTTCATTCGGGGGCCTCCTCGTTGGACGAATACAACTTATGATTCGTTTGTGGCGCGGGCAAGGACGTTTGCACCTCTGGGGAGCGCACGCGCCTCGCGTGCTTACGATGGCGCCCCTCGGCATCGCGAACTTCAATAAAAAATGAATCTATCTCGCTGATCACGCAGAATGCGTTTCGGCGACGGCGCCGAAACGTGCACGCGAGGCGCGTGCGCTCCCCAGAATATCAGCGCCGCGCGCGGCGAATTCGTTTCGCGATCCAGACGATCGCAACAATCGTAATTATCCACGGGGCAAGGAATGCAATCGCCACGCCGATCATACGGAGACTCCACATGATTGCGCCGGCACTTTGCGCCAGGGTGCGTCGCAGCGTGGCCAGCGGACCGCTCTGGTTCGAGACAATGTTGCCCTGGCTGTAAACCTGAATCGAAATGTCGGCCGGCGCGTTCGCTTCATCAATTTGCGTGCCTGTGCGGTCCTGGCGTTGCACAGTCACGTTTTCCACTTTGCCTGACGAATCGAGCGATTGCATCAGCGCCGGGTAATGTTTCATCGGCACGCGCAACCAAACGTTTGCCAGTTCGCGTCCATCGGGATCGCGACTAAAGGAAGAGCTGCGAACGCGTCCGCCTTGTTTTTCGGCGACCGCTCGAAGGTCCTTTGCCTTTTCGTCCACGGACGACGTGCGAATCCGCAGGCTCGTTTGTTGAAATGCCTGCTCCTGTTCCTCGCGAGAAATGGTGATGTTGAGCTCCACCTTGTCGCGCTTGATCTTTGCGTTCTGCGACATCCCACTGCCACCCTGCGCGATGCGTTCGGTTTGGGTTTGGAAATTTTCGACACGGCCGAACGATTTTACGCGCGTAATTACCGCATCACTTTCTTCGGGTGCGATCAATATCGTCATTGTTGCGGAGACCCGTCCAGAATAGTCGCGGTTGAGTTGCGCGTTTGTAATCTGCATCCCGCGACTGCGGGACGACGCGAGTGCTTTGATGTCATTGTAAATCTTCTCAACGTCTGGCGCATAAAGCGCCAGCTGTGAACGCTCTTTAATCAGGAAGGCCGCCGGCTCTTCCATTTCTTTTTCGGCCAGCGAGATTGTGACCGTGGCGAATTGCAGCTGGGAATCCCAATATTTCAGTTCGCCCTGCATTTTTTCTATGTCTTCACGCACGCGACCGAGTTCCTTTTCGACCTGAAGCAAATCTGAAACTTTGCCGGTCTTCGTTTTCAGCATTTCGATCAAACGCTGCTCCATCACCCGGGCGTTCTTCAGACGCGCATCAGTGTCGAAGTATGCCTTGGTCACGTCTTCGGTGCCCAATGTCTGGTTCTTCAACTCTCCAAGTCCGCGAATCTTTTGAAGAAAGCGATCCAGATTTTCCGGCAAAATTTTCACGATCACCTGCCCGCGCAGTTTTCCATTTGCCTGTTTCTGAGAATTTGTCGTCGCCACATAGCCGTGGTCTTCGTTTGCAAATGCGGTGATCTTTTGCACCGCATCGTCAAAGCTGACGATCTCCAGCTCAACGGTCGCGTTGCGAATCAGTTTGCGGTTAGCCACTTCTGGAGCGGGCGTTTCTCCTGGTTTAGGCGCTGCTTCTTCAGCCACAGGTATGTTTGATCCTGTGACCATCGTCCGTTCGAGTTCAGCAGAGCTCTCAGTTTTGGCCTTCATTTCTGTCGACGACGATGGCGGCGGTGCTTGGAGCGGCACAGCTTGCGGTCGTGCGGCAGCGAGTTCGTCTGCTTTATTCAAAGCGCCAGCGCGATTGGGCTCGGACATTGCCGCGAACTGTGCCGGCGGTTCGAATAATTGTTCGTTCGCGTAGCGGTCACGAGTGCGCGGCGTCGTTGCCGTTTTCGTAGTAAAAGTCCGGCCGAGTTGCACAAGTCCGAGTAATACCGCAACGACTGCGGTCACTTGTGCCGAGCGCGAACGCATCAGATCAGCAAGCGATTTTATCAGTCCGCTCTTTTCGGGGATGCGATTGCGGAAGCCGGTCAGCATTCGTTGTTCGAAAGCCGGATCGGGTTTCTGCTGAGCGAGAGTTTCTTCCAGGAGTTTGTTCATGGTTTTGGTTTCCTGATGAGTTTTTCGGCACGCGGCGCAGTCGACCAGATGAGTGTGCAATTGGCGCTGCTCTTCGGCGGAGAGTTCGCCGTAAAGATCAGCAGCGAGCCAGTTGTCGATTTCGTCGTGAACGGTTGCCATAGATTCAGTCCGTTGAAGCGAGTGCTGGCCGAAGTTGTTTGCGTAGCGAAGCCACGGCGCGGCCGAGAATTCCGCGCAGTGCGCCGTTGGTGAGACCCAATGTGTTTTCAATGCTTCGATAGTCCATTTCTTCGAAATAACGGAGACTGAGTGCGGCGCGATGTAGCGCCGGTAACGTGGCGAGCGCAGAGTGTAATTGTTGATCCATTGCGCTGGCTTCAGGCGTATTTGCCTCGATTGTTTCGATTGTTTCGTGAGTAGAAGGAAGCGATCGCCGTTTGCGGAATACATCGTGCGCGCGATGGCGAGCGATCATGCTGAGCCAGGCGGGAAATTTCTCCGGATCGCGCACGCGCCAGCGCATCTTCCACGCTTTCACCAATGAGTCCTGCACCACGTCTTCGGCTTCCTCGCGGTTTTGCAAAATGCCGTAAGCGATCGCGAAAAGCGTTCGACTGTGCGTGCGAATGATCATTTCAAATGCCTCGCGATCGCCGTGAATGGCCGCCCGGTATTGTTCGCGTTCACTGGCATCCATCTTGTTGCGATCTACAGCCTAGACGTTTGAGGTCGCGATTCGGCGCGAAAATTTTTGCCGAAATTTGGTAGGGCGCGCTCGCCGAGCGCGCCGGACGGCCCGGCGGTCCGTCCCTACCTAAAAAATGATGACCGTGTTCCCCACGTTTACGAGGTCTTTCACGCGCGCGGCGTCGCAGTTGGCGAGGCGAATACAGCCGTGGCTCGCAGCGCGGCCAATGGTCTCAGGATTATTCGTGCCGTGGATGCCAATCCCTGGCTTGTTCAAACCCATCCATAGAATGCCGACCAGATTGTTCGGGCCTGGCGGGAGATTGTAATAATTCTCAGTGCGCACGCCGTAGTTCAGCATGCCTTCATCGTAACGAAACCAGGGCCAGACGGTCGCACCCAGAATTTTCCATGTGCCGACAGGCGCCGGCAGAGTTTTGGATCCGGGCGTGATCGGGAACACGCAGACGAGCTGATCGTGATCGAAGATCTCGAGTAAGTGCTCCTGTGTGTCGACGAAAATCTTGCGAGAGGCGAACGCCGGGTTTTCAGGAAGTTTTCCCTCGGTGAATTTCTCGACTTCGAACGGCAAGACATTCGGCACCTTGAGACTTTCGCCTGGCTGAAGATGTTCCCAATCTTTTCCGGGGTTGAGCTTCTGAATGTACGCCTCAGCGGAATGAAACCGCTCGGCCACGAATTCCAGGAATGACGTGTAAGGCAACCATTTTAACTTCGCCTGCTCTGCGCGGCTTCCCGGAACCTCGCCGACCTGTTTCAGGTCTTCTTCTCTAATCGTGTAAGTCGTGTAAGTCACCGGCACCTGATCGAGTATCCATTGATCGACAGCGCCGGTCTTTGGCATCGCGTGCGCATGCTTGTATGAAATGAGGGCTTTACGGAAAAATTCGCCCATTTTTCCATCGATCTTGCCCGGTCCAAAATCGCTGTTGTCCAAAAAAATTTGTAATCGGGTCGCCGTCTCCTCGTCGTAATTCGGCAACGCGACAGGATAA
>QHQV01000048.1 GCA_003219945.1 Verrucomicrobiota bacterium
AAAAAATTCGGTTTTCGTTTCCTCACCACGTCCACGTGGGACCCGGTAGCAGAGCAATTCGGTGCGCTGCCGTTTATTTACGGAACGCTGGTTTCTTCGGCAATTGCGTTAATCATTGCTGTGCCATTGGGCATCGCGACGGCGGCATACCTTACGGAACTTGCTCCGTTGTGGGTTCGGCAGCCGCTCATTTCGCTGATCGAGATGCTCGCCGCGATCCCCAGCGTAATTCTAGGACTTTGGGGCATCTTCGTGATGGTGCCGTGGCTCCGGAACTATCCTTTTCCATTCCTGAAACAATACTTTGGTTGGATACCACTTTTCACCGGCCCGATCTACGGCCCGTGCATGTTTGCCGGCGGAATTATCATAGCCATCATGATTTTGCCAATCATCACGTCGGTCTCGCGCGAGATTTTGCGCAGCGTGCCGGATTTGCAGCGTGAAGCGGCCTACGCGCTCGGCGCCACCCGTTGGGAAGCGACCCGGATTGCGGTCCTAAGTTATGCGAAGAAAGGATTGTTCGGCGCGATTATTCTGGGTCTCGGACGAGCCCTCGGCGAAACCCTGGCGGTGACGATGGTGATCGGCAACACACCGCAAATTGTGGCATCGCTCTTCAAGCCCGGGTACACGCTGGCCAGCGTGCTAGCTAATGAATTCACGGAAGCAACGACTGACATTTACCTTCAGGCGTTGTTCGAGATTGGACTGGTCCTATTTGGAACAACGATCCTGGTGAACCTTCTCGCCCAACTGCTGCTGCGAACGATCGCCACAACATCAGCAACCCGCGCCGTGCAATAACCATGCATTCCAAAAGAGCAGACAAACACACCTGGCGCAAAATCAAAAGCGCGGTGGCATCGACAACTGCTTTTGTTTCCGCCATTCTTGTTATACTGCCATTGGGTCTGGTGTTCTTTCACCTGCTCATTAACGGGATCTCTTCGGTTAACTGGGATTTCTTCACCAAATTACCGGCGCCCGTCGGCGAGGTCGGTGGCGGCATGGCAAATGCCATCGTTGGCACGCTTGAACTACTGGCCCTTGCTGGCGCAATTGGAATTCCAATTGGCGTTTTAGGCGGAGTTTACCTGGCGGAATATGGTTCCGCTCGCATCAATTCAGTGCTGCGATTCTTGGCTGACGTCCTCAATGGAATCCCATCGATTACCTGGGGCGTGGTCGTTTACGGTCTGGTCGTATTAAGGTTCAAAAGCTTCTCCGTCCTTGCTGGCGGTCTGGCGTTAGGGCTAATTATGATTCCACTCATCGTTCGCACGACCGAAGAAGTCGTTTTGCTGGTTCCTCATGGTTATCGCGAAGCTGCGCTAGCACTTGGTGTCAGCCGGTGGCAAACCATCGTCCATATTGTAATGAAGACTGCATCCAAGGGGATCATCACTGGCATTCTGCTGGCCTTAGCACGGATCGGCGGCGAGACCGCCCCGCTTCTTTTTACTGCTTTTGGAAATCGGTTTTGGAATCACAGTCTTACTCAGCCCATCGCCGCGCTGCCGTTGCAAATTTTCACTTACGCAATTTCTCCCTATGACGATTGGCATCGCCAGGCCTGGGCCGGCGCGCTGGTGCTCGTCACGGGAATTTTTTTCGTTAATATAACCGTTAGAATCCTGACTCGCGACCGGGGCGCGTCGGTTGCTTAGAACATTCGAAAATGGATAATTTGATTATGGCGACACCCGAACAAAGGGTTACGGAGCGGGTCGAGGGCGCTGCCCAGCCGCCCGCTAATAGCGAGCCAGCGCCGAAGTTAACTTTTGAGGCGAAGAATGTGTCGATCTGGTATGGGCAAAAGCGCGCCATCGAAGACATAAGCCTCAACATCATTTCCAAGGCCGTGACAGCGATCATTGGGCCAAGCGGTTGCGGAAAATCAACCTTCCTTCGGGCTCTCAATCGGATGCACGAGCTGACCCCAAAGACGCGTATGGAAGGAACGGTGCTGCTGCACGGCGAAGATCTCTATTCCAAAACCGTTGATCCTGCGATTGTTCGCCGCCGGGTTGGCATGGTGTTCCAAAAATCAAATCCGTTTCCGACCATGACGATTGGCGAAAACGTGATCTGCGGCTTGCGACTGAACGGAGTGCGCAATCAAAAATTTCTCAACGAGCGTTTGGAAAAATCACTGCGCATGGCCGCTCTTTGGGACGAAGTGAAAGACGATCTGCACAAACCTGGAACGAGCCTTTCTGGCGGGCAACAGCAGCGACTGTGCATCGCGCGCGCGCTCGCCGTGGAGCCGGAAGTGATCTTGATGGATGAACCCTGCTCGGCGCTTGACCCGATCGCTACAGCGAAAATTGAAGAATTGATCTACGAACTCAAGGCCCAATACACAATTGTGACTGTGACGCACAACATGCAACAAGCCGGTCGTATCTCCGATTACACCGCTTTCTTTTATCTTGGAAGACTGATCGAGTTTGGAGCGACGACAGCGATTTTTACAAATCCAAGTGAACGACAGACGGAGGATTATATTACTGGCAGGTTTGGATGATGTTTCCAGGCGCGGCCCGTCGGGCGCCCGGATTAGATGACAGCAAAAAGTGAGGACCACAATGGTTACACAAAAACATATTCTTGGGACATTCGATGAAGCGCTGTCGGCATTGCGCAATAACGTGCTCATGATGGCTGGTTTGACTGAACGCAGCCTGGAACGGGCAATTAAGGGTTTGTTCAATCGCGATGACAATCTGTGCGTTACTGCCATTGCTGATGATGAAGAGATCGATCAACTCGAGATGCAGATCGATAAGGATGGCGTCGCGATTTTGTTGCGGTTTCAACCGGTGGCGTCTGATCTGCGGCGTGTCGTTTCCGCGATGAAATTATCTTCCAATCTTGAGAGACTCGGCGATCAGGCAACAAACATCGCGCGTAGGGCACGGAAATTAAATCAACACCCGCCGCTGAGTGAAGTTGATCTGATCGGGCCAATGCGCGAAAAGGCCATGGCTATGTTCAAAGATAGTGTGGACGCTTATGTGCGCGAAGACGTCGAGCTTGCCCGCGCGATTGTTCCACGCGATCACTCATTGGACGAACTAAATCGCGTTGTTAGTCGCAAATTAATCGCGCGAATGACCCAAGATCGAGAACAGCTTCGGGGGTATTTGAACTTGATGTTCGTTGCCCGAGCGCTTGAGCGCGTCGGCGATCACGCAACGAACATCGCCGAGGACGCAGTCTATGCCGCTGCAGCGGAGGACATCAGGCACCAGTCCTTAACCGCCTCCGTCTGAGACTGAGCGTTGCGTATGCGCGGCTGATCGGCAATCGTTAAAAGATGCCGCAAGCCCAGGCCACTCCGCTCACTGAAGAGAAAAGCGATGCGACCGCTGTTCCGCAGGTTGTCCAGACCGTCCACGACCGTTTTGGCGATCCGAAGAATTTCATTAACCGGGAGCTGAGCTGGCTCGCGTTCAATCAACGCGTTCTCGAGGAAGCGCAGGATCCCACGCAACCGCTCATTGAACGGGTTAAGTTCCTCACGATTTTCAGCTCAAATCTGGATGAGTTTTTCGAGATTCGCGTAGCCGGAATCAAACAACAGATTGAAAGTGAGACGAGCGATGTTGGTCCTGACGGCTTGAGCCCCACGGAGCTGTTCGACCGCATTCAGAAGAGGGTGCGCGAGCTTGTGGGGATGCAGTATGCGCTTTGGAAAAACGAGTTGCTGCCCGAGCTGGCAAAGAACGGGATTTACGTGCGGGAGATCGCGGAGTTGTCGGCGAAACGCACTGCTTGGGCGAATCGCTATTTTCAGCAGGAAGTTTTTCCAATGCTGACGCCACTGGCCGTGGACGCCAGTCATCCATTCCCGCATCTGTTGAATCGCAGCCACAATCTGCTGGTACGAGCGAAGACACGCCGTCGCGGCGAGCCGCTGCACGCCATTGTCCAAGTGCCGCGAGTTGTGCCGCGGCTTATCCTGATGCCGCGCGGCACCGGTGCGAACGAGCCGTGGGAATACATTTATCTGGCGTCGCTAATTAAGCAGCACATCGGCGAATTGTTTCCCGGCTTGATCTTGGACGGCGTGCACGCGTTTCGCGTCACGCGCAACAGCGATCTCTATATCGACGATGAGGAAGCGGAGAACCTCTTGCGAACGATCGAGCAGGAATTGCGACGCACCAGCCGTGGCAACGCCGTGCGGCTGGAAGTGGAACCCGATTGTCCGAAAGATTTTCTCGAGCTGCTTCTTGAGTTTTTCAATCTGTCTGAAGCGGATGCTTACAAACTCGATGGCCCATTGACGATGACGCATCTTGCTCCGCTGGTCGCCAACGACGCGTTTGCCAGGCTGAAAGACCGTCCGTTTCAACCGGCTCGCGATCCGGCGTTGCCACCACACGCGGATTTCTTCGAGATCTTACGACGACAGGACGTGTTGCTGCATCATCCTTACGACAGTTTCGATGAAGTGGTCGAGTTGGTCGAGACGGCGGCAAAAGATCCGCAGGTGCTTGCCATTAAAATGACGCTGTACCGTACGAGCGGGGATTCGCCCATTGTGGAGGCGCTAATCGACGCGGCTAACGCAGGAAAACAGGTTACCGCGATTGTCGAGTTGCGCGCGCGTTTTGATGAGGCAAGCAACATTCAGTGGGCGAGACGCCTGGAAGAAGCCGGCGCGCACGTGATCTACGGTGTGGTAGGTCTCAAGACTCATTGCAAGGTGTTGCTGATCGTTCGGCGTGACGCCGACGAACTCCGTCGTTATGTCCATCTCGGCACGGGAAATTATCACTCGCGGACCGCCCGCATTTACACCGATTTCAGTCTCCTCACCAGCGAGCCGCAGCTGAGCGAAGAAGTGGCGACCGTTTTCAATACGCTTACCGGCCTCGCTGGTTATCCCGGATTGAAAAAATTACTGGTCTCACCATTCGACATGCACAGCCGGTTCATGAAACTGATCGAGCGGGAGCGCGATAACGCACTGGCAGGCAAGCCTGCCCGGATCGTCGCGAAGATGAATTCGCTCGTCGATCAGGAGATCATTGAGAAGCTTTATGAAGCGTCCTGCGCAGATGTGACCATTGATCTGGTCGTGCGCGGGATCTGTTGCTTGCGTCCGAGAGTTCCAGATCTTAGCGAAAACATCCGTGTTATCAGCATTGTTGGCCGGTTTCTGGAGCACAGCCGGATCTTTTATTTTGAAAATGCCGGGCAGCCGCGGGTTTTTCTTTCCAGTGCGGATTGGATGCCGCGCAATTTTTACCGGCGAATCGAGCTGGCTTTCCCGATCGAGACGCCGGCGTTGCGGGATCAAATCATCAACGACGTCATTCCCGCGTTTCTGAACGATCGCGTGAAGGCGCGGGAGTTGCAGCCGGACGGCACGTACCGACGTTTAAGACCGGAAGGCGAAGAACCGCGCCGGCAGGCGCAGTGGCAATTTCGCGAAGTATCACGCGAACGCATGAAAAAGCTTGGTGGTTCGACGAAAAAAGCGCGTGCCGACCGGCTGGTGCCGATGGCCGTTATCAAGGAAAGCGGCGCGACCGGAGCGACGAAATCGGAGACGCAGTGAAGAAAGAAATCCTCGTTATTGATGTCGGCGGGTCGAACGTGAAGCTGATGATTTCGCGCGCGCAACGGCGAAAATTCAAATCCGGTCCGGAGATGACGCCGCGCGAACTGGTGACTCAGCTCAAGTCGCTGTTGCAGGATTGGACGTTCGACGCGATTTCGATGGGGTTCCCGGCGCCGGTCCGCAATGGGTGTATCATGAGCGAGCCGAAGCATCTTGGGGCCGGCTGGACACGATTTGATTTTGAGAAGTCGTTAGGTAAACCTGTCCGGATTATCAATGATGCCGCGATGCAGGCGCTCGGCAGTTATCGCGGTTGGCGGATGTTGTTTCTTGGACTGGGCACCGGACTGGGATCGACCCTGATCTGGCAAAGCAACGTGCTCCCACTCGAGCTTGGCGATCTGCCGTATGGCAACGGCCACATAATCGAGGATTACCTCGGCAAGTCTG
>QHQV01000049.1 GCA_003219945.1 Verrucomicrobiota bacterium
AATCCAAACGCGTCGCGTACGTGCGGATGCGGTTCGTCGTTCGAAGCGGCGCAGTCGGCTTGAACCGGGAATCGTCGCGCGCTGAACTGATGGACTATGGCACTCAATCGTACGATCCGTACGACGAGCCGTACGCGCCTCCGCCGCAGCGCATCAATTATTTCGCGTGGACAGTTGCGATTTTGCTTTTGATTGGGCTCGCGCTCGCAGCGTGGCTCGGAAGTTTTTACATCTTCAATCAACCGGAGCGACCTGACAGCTATCGAATTCTGCAAAAGCTCCACAAAATTGAGCCGCCAAAACGCTTCGAATTAACAGCCGCGCCAGCGGGCGAATTTCTCAACGCAAGTCAGCTTTACGAGCGCTACGTCGGAATGGGCGCCGCCGAGCTCGCAAAAACGAACGCCGAGCTGCTGCGCAATTACATTCGAAATTATCAGCAGGTTCGCGGCTTGGTTTCGTACGTGGTCGGCCGCTACACCATTATTGCAGTACGCGAACTCGGGCCGGACGATGTGTTTCCCTCCGGTATGGCAGCGTTGACTGCAGCGGTCGACAGCGGCGAGGTGCTTATGGAACATGTTTATCCCGCCAAGCCAGAAGCCTTGCCTCTGATGAAGCAGACGCTCACCGTGGGGCTGGAAGTAAAATTAGAGCGGACGCACGACGTTTCTGCGGTGATTCACGCCGAGCGATTAATTGATGGCCGAATTCTGGTGACGACGGTCCCTTTGCTGTATGGAAGCTATACGGTTACCCGTGGTCTCGGCACGTTTCGCCTCGAGCCGCCGCCCACTCTCAATCTCGTCGCAGGTTGGCCGTTGTTTAAATCGCAGGAACGCGCTTCCATTGAACAACGCCTGGCCGAATATCGACAGAAAATGGCAGCAGCTCAGGCGGGCCCGATTCCCATACCTGGGTTGGGGGGAAGCGCCACTCCGCCGCCTGCCAAAAATGAACTGGTGCGCATCGAACAAGCCAGGCCTGTCGCGCCACTGGCCATGACTCCACCGGTCGTCGCTAGCAATGAGAAGCTCGCGAAACCGACGCCAGTGCCGAAAGGAAAAAAGGGCACGAAACAAAAGCTCGAATCTCCGGCGCCGGCAGCGACTCCCTCGCAGGCAGTGGTCGCTCAAAACAAATCCGCGCCAGCTGGTACACCCATCACGGTTGCGTCCGCCCTTGCTCCTCCGAGCGGGTTAAACCGTCCTGTCGCCACTCCAGCGCCAGCGTCTAAAGCTCCGGACGCTGGAACTGCGTCGGTTGCACAGAGTTCGCCAGTCGCGATGGCTACGCCGGTACCTGTGCTGCCTGCTCAACCTGCTCCACCAGGTGCTTCCAATGTTACCCTGGCTTCCAATGCTGGCGGCGGCAATTGGAAAACCTTTGCGCCAGGCAAAATGCCTCTCGGAAGACTGATCGCGACCGGCGACCTGAACGATGTGGCCGATCACGGGCTCGCCGGCGAACGCATTTACTTGAAAGGACAGTTCGTTGTGAATTTCTCAGATGCCAACAAGGCGGTGCTGCGTCCGCGCACAACATTAACAAGCAAAGTGCTCCACTTCGGTGGTGGTTCATCGACGCGTATTATTGTAGAATTTCCCCGTGGTTACACTCCGCCGCCCCAGGGCGCCATCGTCAACCGGGACGAGGCGCGGCCTTATGAGATCACTGAAGTGCGCAAACAGGAAGACGGACAACTGAACGTTTTCGTGCGCGAGATCATGCAGCCGAATTGATCGGCTCGCTGCGCTTCGGATGTAACTGTATCGCGTCTGAGTCAGACGCCAATGGCGCAGGTTGCTACAATTGCGTCAAGTTTTTTGCGTGGCGGCATTTTCTCTCTCGCCTTGCCTAGCACGACTCTGTAGTTCTTACCCCTCAAACAAGGAGCCTTATGCAAGAATTCGAAAAATTTGTCGGACAACTCAGCGATTTTGTCTGGGGACCACCGCTGCTGATTCTTTTGCTCGGCACGCACATTTTTCTCACGTTCAGGCTTCGGTTCATCCAACGATACCTCGGCAAGGCCGTCAAACTTTCCGTCCAACGGTCGCACGAGGGTCAGGGCGACGTAAGCCAGTTCGGCGCGTTAACGACTGCGTTGGCAGCCACGATCGGCACGGGGAACATCGTTGGTGTCGCGACAGCCATCGCCGCTGGCGGGCCCGGTGCAGTGCTTTGGATGTGGCTGACCGGCGTTTTCGGTATCGCCACGAAATATTCCGAAGCAGTTCTCTCCGTGAAATACCGCATCAAAACCGAAAGAGGGCGGATGGCAGGAGGTCCGATGTATGTCCTCGAGCGAGGGATGAAACAAAAATGGCTCGGAGTCATCTTCGCCATTCTGACAACGATTTCCGCATTCGGCATCGGGAACATGGTCCAGGCAAATTCCATTTCGTCGATGGTAAACGAAACGTTTCACATCGCGCCATGGATCACAGGCGTTTTAATGGCGGTGCTCACAGCTTTCGTGATCCTGGGTGGAATCAAGTCGATAGCGAAAGTCTGCGAATTCCTGGTGCCGTTCATGGCCATCTTTTACGTGGGCGGGTGCATTATTCTGCTGATCATGAATGCGTCGGGAATCCCCGCGACCATACAGCTCATAGTTCAAAGTGCGTTTACCGGTCACGCAATGATCGGCGGATTTGCCGGCGCTACGATGAAAGAAGCGATTCGCTACGGTGTGGCGCGCGGCCTTTTCTCAAATGAATCTGGCCTCGGCAGCGCACCGATTGTTGCCGCCGCAGCGCAAACCAAAAATCCCGTGCGCCAGGCGCTCGTTTCTTCCACCGCAACATTCTGGGACACGGTCGTTGTGTGCGCGATGACTGGGCTCGTGCTGGTCAACTCCGGTGAATGGACCAAAGGCCTGAAAGGCGCGGCGCTCACACGAACCGCGTTCTCGGACTTCCATATCGTGGGTCCAACCATTCTCACATTGGGTTTATTAACGTTTGTGTTTTCCACGATTCTGGGATGGTCGTACTACGGCGAAAAAGCCGCTGAATATCTCCTGGGAACAAAAGTGATCAGGCCGTATCGCTGGCTATGGGTAATAGCAGTACTGGTCGGCTCAGTTCTTTCGCTTTCGACTGTCTGGTCGTTAGCCGACGTGACAAACGGCCTGATGGCGATTCCAAATCTCATCTCGCTCATCGCGCTCAATGGCGTCGTCGTTGCTGAAACTCGACGCTATTTGTGGAGCAACAATCTGAACGAAGCAGCGCCACTCGCCACAGAACTAGCCGATGCGTGAGCGCAGGATTACCTTGCCATCGCGAATCTCAATCGTGCCGATATCGTACGCGTTCCCTCGGTCAGCGAGATACTCGCTCAGGTGTCTCGAACGATATTTCCATCTTAAGAAATCCGTCGGCACCTTTTCGCCGTTAATCGTAATGCTGCTGAACTGCGGGTTGTCCAGCAATTGCGCGCCCTTTAGTTCGATGATCACATCGCCATTAGCATAATAACCGGGTCTGCCGAGAAATCCTCCGATCGGCAGACTCACCTGCAAGCGGAGTTGATTCCCGTCTATCGAGGCAAACACTTTCCCGCGGACGTTCTCGGTCGTGGCGATCAACGCATTAATGTCATCCCCGCTCAACTCAATTTCCGCTGCTTGGCCTGCGCGTGCTTTCTGTTCGAAATCCTCCCAGCGTTCCTGGACAAGTTGAATCTGTTGGTCCGAAGCGTTGAATTCAGGAACGGGCGTTGGCGCTTCCGCAAGTGACCGCGTTTTGGCCAGCCAATAACTGCCGTAGAACAATGCCGAGTTGCGGTGAAGACCCCAATACAATCCGGCAAAACCAGCAATCGCCAGCACGATCGCGAATGTCAACAGAATCAGGCAGCCCCGTGCGAAACAGCCCAGACCTTTTCTCCGCGGAGGCGCTTCAACCCAGGTGTTCATAACTGTAGGGCGTCTGTGTCAGACGCCGTCCGCGATTTCTAAGAAATGTGGTTACATCGTTACAGCAGATTACGATTCACGATTTAACGATTCAATCGGACGCAGCCATCATCGCCTGCGCTTCCATTAATTTGTCGTACAAGGCACGCAAACCATCCGAGAGCACACGCGCGCCGCCGATGATCGGCATGAAGTTCGTGTCGCCAGTCCAGCGCGGCACGATGTGGACGTGCAAGTGATCGGGCACACCTGCGCCCGCGCATTCGCCAAGGTTCAGACCGATGTTGAATCCCTGCGCCTTTACCGCGGCGCGCAAAAGCGCTTGCGCGTGGACGACCAAATTCCATAGCTCAACGACCTCATTCTCGCCGAGCGCTGAAAGCTCCGCGACTTTCCGATACGGCACGACCATCAGGTGTCCAACTGTGTAAGGATACCTGTTCATCATCAGGAACGCATTTTTCCGGCGCGTGATTACAAGATGCTCGGCGTCATCGCTCGCACGCCCCGCGGTTGCTAAAAAATCGCGGTCGCGCGGTTCCTTCTGAAAATATTCGACGCGCCACGGAGCCCAGAGCGTCTCTACTTCCTTGTTTGGAAATTCGTCCTTCGACATGTGTTGCGTCCCTTGAAGCTAAAATCCAGCGCTTCAAAGTCGAGCGAGCATTTCGCCTCTCCTTCCTGTGCATTCCAAGCTAAGCCGAAGAATCTCTGGAGCCGCTCCGTGGCCTTTCATCTCATTGTGTGACACGCAGTTTGCACTTGCTCTGGAGAGATCGAACATTGCATTCGATAATGCGCGACCTTCGCATTGGTTATCTGATTGATCATCCTGAGTACATGCCCCAATTGGCTCAGTGGCTCTTTCAAGAGTGGGATGTCATTCTTGGCGAAAAAACACCGGAGGCTCGAATCAAAAAACTGAAGGCGCACATGAATCGAGATCATTTGCCGATTGCGTGGGTTGCGCATGCGAAAGGACAGCTTCTCGGAACAGCTGCCCTTCGCGTGCATGACCTTGAAGGGCGCGAAGACCTGACACCCTGGCTCGGCGGAGTATTTGTCGGCTCGCAGTTTCGGCGCCGGGGCATTGGCGCCGCGCTCTGCAGTACCGTCGTGGAAGCGGCCCGGTCGCGAGGAGTAGAGACTCTTTATCTTTTCACACTCGACAAACAAGAATGGTATTCACGCCAAGGCTGGACAGTACTCTCCCCTTGTATTTGGCACGAGCGTCCCGGTGACATCATGTTGAAAAGGCTGCAGAGTGCCTAACTAGTGAATGAAACGATCATTTCGATTGGACGTGGTGCTGATCCTTATTGTTACCCTCGCTCAATCGCTCGGTGTGGTCGTCGCCCATGCTGCGGAAAACGGGAACTTCGCAGGCCTGGTGGACATTGGCGGTGGCCGCAAGATGTATTTGAAATGTAGCGGCATAGGATTGCCGGCCGTGCTGTTAGTAGGTGGCCTGAGAGCTTCCGCGGATGATTGGGATATTTCCGATAAATCTAAGCCGACGGTTTTCACCGGGGTTGCAAAGTTCACGCGCGTGTGTGTCTGCGATCGCCCTGGAACCCCGATTGGTGACAAGCCAAGCCGCAGCGACCCCGTCCCGCAGCCACAGCGAAGGATGCTATTGCCGATTTGCACGCCCTGCTGAGCGACGCTGGCGAAGCTGGGCCTTACGTGCTTGTGGGACACTCGTACGGCGCTCTAATCGTTAGGCTTTATGCGAGCACTTATCCCAAGGAAGTGTCTGGTCTCGTGCTAAACGACGCTCTCAGCGAAGGGCTTCAGGATGCAGAGACACCCGAAGAAT
>QHQV01000050.1 GCA_003219945.1 Verrucomicrobiota bacterium
GACTCGATGCAGCCGCGCACGCGTGGCATGATTCAGCGCAGCCCAAGAACAACGAGGGGAGCCGCGGGCGATACTGATGGATCTGCGAAACAGTAGCTTGTAGCCACGGCAGTAGCTTGTAGCCACGGTCCTGCGGGCTGTCTCTTCCAGACGAGGTCGAACAAGGAGTGGCAAGTGTTAGCCGCCACCCCAATCGTCGTCTGCAGTATCGGCCTGACGGTCGGCTCCTGCGGAATACAGATCGTAGCCGCCTGGATTTTTCAGGCCCGGGTTGCGGTAGATGTAATCGCTGCCCCACGGATCCTTTGGCAGTTCCTTGAACAACTGATACCAGCGAGTGGGTCGGGGATCGTTTTGCGGCTGAGTCACCAGCGCCTGCAATCCTTGCTCGGTAGTTGGGTAAAATCCGTTCATACTTTCGTACAATTGCAGCTGTGTCTTGATCGCCTGGACGTCCGCTTGAACACGCATGGTCTTGGCAATGGCAGTCGTGTTCCCGAGTTTTGAAATCGCGACTCCCAGAATGATCACGATGATGCTCACCACGAGCATGATTTCCAATAACGTGAAGCCCTGCTGTTTAATTTTTGTTCTCATCTCAATTAAATGGGGATCCTCCGCCCCGGTGCGGCGACTACACTACCTTGATCTTCAATAATTGCTAGTGGCCACCTTGAGAGTGTCATTCCAAGCCGAGCGAAAAATCTGTCGCCATTTGTGAATCGCTGCTGCGAAACCAAAGATGTTTGAAAGCCTGGCCTCATGCTTCGCATTCGTTACAGCGCTGCGGTCGGGTTGAGACCGTGAAATTTACGGGCCGGTGCGGAGAAGATAATCCGACTTATCCCAGATGTACTTTAGCTGCACTTGCGTCGCTCGGATTGCGGAGGCGCCGGTGCCCGCTCCGTTGGTGACGACGAGATCGTTCGCACCCACATTCAAGAGTGTTGCTGGCACAATTTTCTGGGCGCGCAGCCAACCCGTATAGTTGAAATGCATCTCAGTCGTGAGGGGCTCGGATTCGCCTCGGTAACCAGGATCAGCGAGGTCCGGCAGCGTGAGTGCAACCGGCCCGATGTTCTGGCCGTTTACAAAGACTTCCGGCGGCGCGTCGATGCGCGGGTTTGCGATTTCAAAAGTCAAAAGGGCCGTGAGCGGTTGCGCTTCAATCGGAAATTGGAACACGGCATTTTGCTGTTTCCGAGCATCAAGCTGAATTGCTTCGATCGCCAGAGTGGCAGTCACCGTTCCAAAGTTCTCGACGTCTTCCGGCGGCGGGTGCAGCGGCGGCACCACTGAGAACGGCTCGGGAATCACATCGCGATGTTCGGCGTTCACCGGATGGACGACCTCGCTGGCTGTCATCCAGTCGAGATACGCTGCCCGAATCGTCTTTCCGTCGCCGGGAACTTCGATATCGATTGCGGAGGCGCCGGTCATTGGGATGAGGACTGAATCCGAGCTGGGCAGATTCATTCCAGCGCCGAGCGTGCCTGAGCGCAAAATGTGGCTGCCGGATTCGTCCCACGCCACTAATTCCGGCTGCTGATTCGGTTTGTCGTCGAAGAACAATCGGAAGAAAAGGACTTGGTAATCCTGGCCGGGTTGCGTTACCCGAATGCGAAAAACGCTTTTCGACGCGCTACCGCCTTCGGTGAGCTCACCCGGCAGAAGCGTGAGTGCTTCGACCCAGGCGGGGGCCTCTTGCGTTTTCGAATTGCGCGACATCGTTTGACGCAGATCGAGCCACGCGCTTGATGGGAGTGGCTGTGCAATGGCGGCAGGCGGAGCGGGCAGGGCGTCGGTCAAAGCTTCCTGCGCGCCTACGCGGCAGACCGCGGCCAAAAACATCGCAAACGCAGCGCGGGGTAACATCGAGTGGGCGAGATTAATTCAGACCCGACCTGCTTTGCAAGCTCTGAGTTTAATGCGGCCGGACTTGCAAGCTGTGGGTCATTTCGAAAACCGCCGACAGGATGCTGAATACAACTAACCCGACCAGCGCAGCGATGATCACGATGATGATCGGCGGAATCAATTGCGAGATCACCCCGACGGATCGATCAAGCTCGCGCTCATACACATCCGCGATCGCTTGCATCGTCTCAGCGAAATGTCCGGTTTGTTCGCCCACGGCCATCATGTCAGTAAACAAATCCGGAAAAAGCTTTTGTTGTTGCAACGCAGCGGAGAGCGTGGCGCCGTCGATGACCGATCTGCGCACCTCGGTTAATTTCGCTTCGAGAAAACGGTTGCCCGCTATCTCAGTCACCAGATCCAGTGACCGCAGCAAAGGCACGCCGTTTTCCATCAAAGTCCCCAGAGTACGCGCAAACTGCGCGTAATAACGATGGCGAATCACTCGTCCGTACCCAGGGATCAGCAGACGCAGCCGGTCCCATCCGATCCTCCCTTCCTGAGTGCGCACCACGGCGCGGAAACCGATAATTCCACCAATCAGTATCAGTACGCCGACCCACCAGTAGCCAGTGATCGCATGGTGAAATTGCAGCAGGATGCGCGTCGGCAATGGAAGCGCGCCGCCGGTTTGCGCCATGAACCCGGTCAACTGCGGTACCATGAACGTAATAAAAATTGTGACGAGAATAGCGCCGGCGAGCGCGAGGAAGGCTGGATAAATCAACGCCTGTTGCACGCGGTCTCGCAACTCCTTCGCCTGCATCAGATGTTTCACCAGGCGCAGCAGAATTTGCGGTAAAGCACCGCTGGCCTCGCCTGCAGCGACGAGGTTCACATACAGCGGCGGGAAGATCCGAGGCATGTCGCTTAGGGCCTGCGAAAAACTGCGGCCATCGATCAGTGCCTGGTGCAGGGTGTGCGTCATTTGCTGGACGCGCGGCTGTTTCAACCGTTTCTTCAAGATCGACAGTCCCTCGTCGAGCGTCATGCCGGCTTGCAGCAAATGCGCGAGCTGCTCAGTGAAAATCAGCAGTTGGCCGTGCGGAATTTTCAGGCTTTGCGAAGGCGTGGCGACTTCGGGCGAGCTCAGCAGCCGCAATTTCCGTTGAGCCGCGGGCGGTGCGGTTCCCTTTGTTTGAACGGGCTTAACCGGTTCCACCATATCGATTCGAATCGGGATGCAGTGTTGCGATTCAATCTGACGGATCGCAACGGCACGATCTGCGCAGTCGAGCACCCCTTCAACCAAAGCGCCCTGCGCGTTGCGCGCACGATAAGTAAACTGTGGCATCGGCGCGGAAAAATAGTCGGAAACGCTGAATCGCAAAACTTAATCTGGTGCAACGCGTTGTTCGCAACACGTTGGGATGATTACCGAAACGCGAGGATTTGCTTGTTACGCTTCGCAATTTGATAAGGCGGTGCAATATGAAATGTGCAGCAGCGATCACATTCGTTTCTATTGCGTTCGTTTCGCCGGCACTCGCGGTCCTACGACCGCTTATCCCAGCGAAATCGCGCCCGCCGTGTAACAGCGAAACGATCATTACAGGAAACGCTTCGATCCAACATCCTGCAAAGCGACCCTCTGGTACAGCGCCGAGATAATCGCTGTATCAGCTGCAAACGCGCAGGCATTCGCCGGCGGATGAGAGAATTCTCACCTGTGTTCCTTGAATTGATCATGGCGATCGAAACAGGTGGCGGCGGGAATGAACCGGCGGGAGCCGAGCGACACAGACGAAGCCCGTAAGGGTGAGCTGTCGGGCGACAGCGAATCAATCGAACCGGCGCGTGGAATGAAAATTTCGTTGTTCAACGAAACCGAGCTAGACCTTGAGGCGGGGGCGGGAATCGAACCCGCGAATAGCGGTTTTGCAGACCGCGACCTTACCACTTGGCTACCCCGCCGGTTGAGCGAGAAGTGAGCGTACCGCGCGAGCACAGCGTGTCAACGTGGCGAGACTATTCGCACGATTAAAGTGATCGATGATGTGAGCAGTGATCGGTCCCGACCCACGATTTAGCGATATAACGATTCAGCGGTTATGTTCGGCGGGTGACTTCGCGTTCGACGGAATTATTTGCTCACGCACAGAAACGCATCCCAGGCGGCGTAAATTCGCCGGTGCGTGCCTTTCGCAATGTTGGCGGTGAGGCGTTTTTCGTCGCTCGCGGGGAAGGCGCGCGGATCTGGGACGTGGATGAAAATGAGTACATCGATTACGTGGGCAGTTGGGGCCCGGCGATTCTTGGGCATGCGCCGGAAGTTGTGGTCGACGCGGTCCGTGACGCTGCGACGCGCGGATTGAGTTTCGGGATTCCGAATCCGCTGGAAGTGGAGATGGCGGAATTGATCTGCAATTGGATGCCGTCGATCGAGAAAGTGCGGATGGTGAACAGCGGCACAGAAGCGACTATGTCGTGCATCCGCCTCGCGCGCGCGTTCACAGGGCGCGATAAGATCCTCAAGTTCGACGGCTGTTATCATGGACATGCAGACACTCTCTTGGTGAAAGCCGGGAGCGGCGCGCTGACGCACGGTCGGCCGAGCAGCGCCGGTGTTCCTTCAGCGTTTGCTGATCTCACGATCTCGCTGCCGTTCAACAATGCCGAATTGTTGAGGAGAGCGTTTCAGGAAAACAAAAATGAAATCGCGGCGGTAATTGTCGAGCCAATTCCAGCCAACGCAGGTCTCTATTTTCCGAGAGAAAACTTTCTCTCGATTCTCCGCGAGGAATGCACGGGCAACAATGCGCTTTTGATCTTTGACGAGGTGATCACCGGTTTCCGTGTTGCGCGTGGCGGAGCACAGGAAGTTTATCGAGTGAAGCCAGACCTGACTTCGCTTGGAAAAATCATTGGAGGCGGATTACCGGTTGGCGCATTTGGCGGGCGCGCCGAAATCATGGACCAACTTTCCCCGGATGGTCCAGTGTATCAGGCAGGAACGTTATCGGGCAATCCCATCGCAATGGCTGCGGGTTTGGCGCAGTTGCGCGAACTGGAACGAATCGACGGCTGGAAATTACTCGACAAGTCAGGCGCGCAACTTGAAGCGCTAGCGCGTGATGCAATCAAGAATGCAAACATCGATATCACTTTTCACCGTCTTGGTTCGATGTTTTGTTTGTTCTTTGCTGCCGCGCCGATTGTCGATCTTGCCAGTGCGCAGCGAAGTGATCTGAAAATGTTCGCCAGTTTTTTTCACGTTTGTTTGAAGCGCGGCGTCTATTTCGCGCCGTCGCAATTTGAGACTGGCTTCATCTCCGCAGCGCACACGGCGGGAGACATCGAGCAGACCGGCGCTATCGTGCGTGAAGCATTGGCGAAGCTCTAGCCTGGCAGGGGGCGTCACTTCGTGCGCGCCGCAGAATTACGACCCACCGGCGTGCAGAGGACTGAGCGCTCTACCAAAAGACATCCGCGGTCGTTTTGAAGAATTGTTCGGCTAACCGCGTCGGAGTAGCACAACCGAACGGCGAAGTCGCTTGCCCGCTCGGAGGTTTGTGCGAAGGCTGAACGAAGCTTTGAACTTGATGAATCGAGAGATGGAAAGCCTGGCCTCGCGCACTCCGTTCGCTGCGTTGCAGCCTCGACTGCGCTCGGAATGACCGAACAGGACTCGACATGACACAAACGACAACCTCCCGGATTTTCCCCAAGGCGAAGTTCTTTTTCGAAGGCGAGAAGAAGTTTTTCGTCAAAGGGGTCACGTACGGTCCGTTTAAACCGGATGCGCAGGGAGACTACGTCGGCAGCCCTGAACGGGTGGATGCCGATGTGGCACTGATGCGTGAGGCGGGCTTGAACATTGTGCGGATTTATCATTCGCCGCCGCGCTGGTTCCTCGATCATTGCGCTGCCGCAGGGATACGCATTCTGGTGACGCTCCCGTGGGAAAAACACATCGAGTTTCTCCGTGAACGATCCACACGTAAACAGATCGCCGAAAATGTACGCGCTGCCGTTAAAACGCATGCAGGGCACCCGGCGATCTTCGGTTATCTGGTCGGGAATGAAATTTCCAGCACAATGGCGCGTTGGCTCGGCACACGTCGAGTGATTGAGTTCGTCGAGGAACTAATACAGATCGGGCGTGCAATCGATCCGGACGCGCTTTTTTCGTATGCGACCTATCCGCCCACCGAATATCTGCTCCCGCAGAATTCCGATTTTTCCTGTTTCAACGTTTACCTTCACAATCAGCGCGATTTCGAAGGTTACCTGCTGCGGTTACAAAACCTCACCGGTGAACACCCGCTTATCCTCGGTGAATTTGGTATGGACACGATCCGGCATTCGCAGGACGAACAGGCCGAAATGCTCGGCTGGCACATTGACAGCGTTGTGAAATGCGGCCTGGCCGGAACGATTCTTTTCACCTGGACGGACGAATGGTTTACGGGCGGTCAGGAAATCACGGAGTGGGCATTTGGCATAGTCACGCGGAAGCGCAAGCCGAAGAAGGCGTTCTACACGATTCAGGAAAAGCTCGGCGGGAACGATTCGACTTCGCCTCATCTTCCGTTGCCAAAGACGCCGTTCGTGTCCGTGATTGTTTGCTCGTACAACGGGAGCCGCACTCTTGCTGCCTGTCTGGATTCGTTAGGCAAACTAAATTATCCAGCTTACGAAGTCATTCTCGTAGACGATGGATCGACGGATGACACTGCTGACGTGGCAGCGCACTTCCCGTGGGTGCGCTACATTCATCAGAGCAATCATGGATTAAGTCACGCCCGCAATGCCGGGGTGGCTGCTGCCAAGGGCGAAGTGTTGGCCTACACCGATTCGGACTGCATGACAGACGCCGATTGGCTGTACTACCTGATTGGCACGCTTGTCAGTGGCGATTACGCCGGAGTAGGAGGACCGAACATCACGCCACCGGCACAAAATTGGATTCAGGCCTGCGTTGCTGCAGCGCCGGGCGGACCAAACCATGTTCTGCTTACGGACACAGTCGCCGAGCATATTCCCGGTTGTAACATGGCGTTTTACCGTTGGGCCTTCGAAGGTGTAGGTGGATTCGATCCTGAATACCGCAAGGCCGGCGACGACGTGGATTTCTGCTGGCGAATTCAGCAGGCTGGATGGGTAATCTCTTTCAGCCCGACCGCCATCGTTTGGCATCATCGACGGTTTACGCTGCGCGCTTTTTTGAAACAGCAAGACGGCTATGGCGAAGCGGAATCTTTGCTGCGGTTTAAACATTTGATCTTCTTCGGCCCGACCGGCACAGCGAAATGGCGCGGTCAAATCTACGGCACTACGCGCTTCACCTGGTTTGTTAACCGCCCGATTATCTATCACGGGATTTTCGGTGAAGGATTTTTCCAATCCATCTATCCTGCGCCACAATCAGAGGTCGCAGAATACCTTAGCAGCATTGAATGGTTTGCGCTGACGATCTTTCTTTTTGGACTCGGAATTTTTTTGCCTGGCCTGCGCATCGTTCCGTATTTGATGCTGGGCGGCACTTTTTGCGTGGCGCTTTCGTACATGGTGCGAGCGCGGATCGAACCAAAATTCGACACGGTACACGCGCGCCTGTTGGTGATGATTCTGGCGTTTGCGCAGCCGCTCGTACGCGGGTTCTCTCGGTATTTCACCTGGCTGCGTTTCAAACGAACACCGGCAAACGTGATTCGGAAGCACGAGCATTTACCCGAAAGCGCGCGTTCTCGAGGCAGCCTCAGTCGCCGCATATTTTGGAGCGAGGAGGGGAGGGACCGCCACTACTTTCTGGGCGAAATTTTTCGGTTGCTGGACGAAGAAGGCTGGCGCTATTCCACGGACAGCGGTTGGAACGACTGGGACATTCAAATTTACGGCAATTTCTGGTGGAGCATCGCGCTTCAAACCGTCACTGAATATCACGGCGGCGGGAAATGTTTGACCAGGATACGGCTTCGCAACCGGGTGGTTATTACGATGATCATTTTCAATATGATTGCGACAAGCTTGTTGATTTACCACGAAGTAAACGTTTCTCACGTCGATCTATGGCCAATCGGTTTTTACCTGGCTTTCCTGGGTTTTCTCGGAACGCGCGCGCGCGCGTTGAAATCGCGTGTAGCCGAACTGGTCGATCTCGCTGCGTTTCGAGCAGGCCTGCAGCGCGTGTCGCGTAAAGGAAAACCGGTCGCGCCGCTAGCGGAGCCGGAACTGGAGGTTGCGGTGAACGCAACCGATCCAGCGTCGCCGCAGTTGCCATAACTCCACCGGCGTCTCAGAGATGCCCTACATCTTCAACACCGTTCTCCCCGATCCGGCCTCGATCCCGCCAATCCGCTTCGCTCTTAAAATCGACATTGCGTTTCGTGCATTTCGCTCCGCGACAATCGCTACCATTCCAGTCCCCATGTTGAAGACTTGATACATCTCCTGAGCATCGACCTTTCCATTTTTCTGCAGGATTTGGAAGATGCTCGGGACGCGCCAGCTTTTCGTTTCAATTACCGCGTCACAATTCGGAGGCAAAATGCGCGGCAAATTATCAATCAGACCGCCGCCGGTGATGTGCGCTAGACCTTTGATCACGCCGGCTGGAATTTTTGCGAGGAGCGGCTGATAATTTTTGTGCACGCGCAGCAATTCTTCGCCGACAGTGATTGTGGACGCGGGTAGACGCGAACGCGGTTTGAGCCGCATTTTCTCGAATAAAATTTTTCGCGCGAGCGAGTAGCCATTGGTGTGCAGACCGTAGGAAGCGAGGCCGACAACGACGTCGCCGGGTTTGATGTTGCTGCCATCGATGATTTTCGTCCTATCCACGACACCAACGACGCAACCGGCAAGATCGTATTCACCGTTGCGATACATCCTGGGCATCTGCGCAGTTTCGCCTCCCAGAAGGGCGCAACCCGCGGCGCGACAGGCGCGGGAAAAGCCGCGAAGTAATTGCCGGAACACGCCGGGCTCG
>QHQV01000051.1 GCA_003219945.1 Verrucomicrobiota bacterium
CACCGATCTGGACGTTGGCGTGCGCGGCACCTGCGAAGCGCACGTGGATAAAGCAGGAGCGACGACGCTACCCGCGCGGCGCGTTTTCAACATCATCCGCGAACTGCCGTCAAGCGAAATTCAAATCGATGTCGATGGAAAAAATGCCGCGTCCATTCGTAGTGGCCAAAGTTTCTTTAAGATTCTCGGCTTGCCGGAAGACGAATTTCCGCCGCTGCCCAAATTCGAGGGCGCCAAAGTCGTCACGATGCGTCAGAAAGATTTGCGAGACGGTTTGCGCAAAACTTCCTATGCGATTTCTACCGATGAGACACGCTACGTTCTCAATGGCGTCCTGTTCAGTTTCAAGGACAACAAGCTCACGCTGGTAGCAACCGATGGGCGGCGCCTCGCCATGGCGGAAATTGAACTGGAATTCCCGCGAAGCCACGAATCCGACCTGATTATTCCGACCAAAGCGGTCACGGAATTGCAGCGTCTGCTCAGCGATGATGGCGATGTGAAGGTGAGCATGAGCAACGGCCAGATTGCATTCGATCTCAACAAAACGCTGCTCGTCTCCAAATTGATCGAAGGCAATTATCCGAACTATCGCCAGGTGATTCCAGGCGAGGCGAAAGAGCGCGTAAAACTCGAGCGCGAAATGTTTTTGAATTCACTGCGGCGCGTTTCACTTTTAGCCAGCGACAAGTCGCACTCGGTGAAACTGAATTTCAGCAAGAACAATCTCGATATCACGGCGAACACGCCGGAGGTCGGCGAAGCGAAAGAAACACTGGCTGTGCCTTATAAGGGGCGTGAGTTTTCCATCGCGTTCAACCCGGAGTTTCTCATGGCGCCGCTGCGCGCCCTCGCGGAGGACGAAGTGTTTCTCGACCTAATCGACGAGATGAGCCCTGGCGTTTTGAAAATCCAAACGCCATTCCTCTACGTGATAATGCCGATGCGCATCAGCTCGTAATTCTCTCAGCTATCCCTGACAGAGTCGGCGCGCAGGGAGTAACGTGCCCTACCAGCTTACAAAACGCGGCGCTGCGGCATTGCCGATTGTACCATCATTAGTTCGGTGACGTTCTCCGGAGTGAGCAAGCCGACCAGCCGTTTCATGCGATCCAGCACAGGCACCGCCGGGCAATCGCACTCCTGCATAATGCGAAAGGCATCCTCGAATCGTGTGCCAGTTGTAACCGTCGGAATATCGCGCCGCATAACATCGCCTACGCGAAGCGAGGGATCGTTTTTGCGCAATGCCGCGATGAGATCGTGACGGGTTAATAAACCCGCGACGTTGCCGGTTGCATCCATGACCGGAAAATCGTGCTGCGAAGTCGCAAGTAATGCGTCGACTGCTTCTTCGAGCGTAGCGTCTGCTGCGAGCGTGCGAAACTCGCGCACCATCGCGGTGGAAACTGGAAACCGGCGCGAAACATCCTTCATTTGCGCAAGCGCCGCCTCTTGCGACGCGCCGATATAAACGAATAACGCAACGAAGATTAACATAAACCAGTTCGGATTGAGCAAGCCGAGAAAGCCAAACACGAACGCAAATCCCTGACCAACAGTCGCGGCAACCTGCGTGGCGCGGGCATAGCTCATACGGGTCGCGAGCAGAGCGCGCAGAACCCGGCCACCATCCATTGGAAACGCCGGCAGCAGATTAAACAGAAGCAACACAACGTTCATTGTAAATAGGAGATCAGGAATGCTGGTCTTGGTAGTTGGCGGATAATCCCACGAACCACCGCCGATGAACGCACCGAGCGCGATCAGGGCTGTCACAGCTGGACCTGCCACCGCAATTACGAGTTCCTGCACCGGTTCGTCCGGGATGCGTTCCAATCGTGCCACACCACCGATGGGCAACAAAGTGATGTCAGGCGTGTTGATTCCGAAACCTTTCCCAGCCAAAGCGTGCCCGAACTCGTGCAACACCACGCAAGCGAACAACAATAGAATGAACAAGACGCCGCCCACTGCTGCGGACGAGCCGCCGTGCGTATAGTAGGCAAATGCGATCCACGCGATCAGCAGCAGAAACGTGATGTGAATCCGCAATTGGATCCCGGCAACACGAAGGATTGGAATGGACCATCCCATTCGAATTAATGTCCTCTCTGATTAAATCGCGCGCCACCGCTGTTTACGGCTCAATTGACTCCATGCAGCTTTTTGACGTTGCAATCGTCGGCGGCGGGCCGGCCGGATCGAGCTGCGCCGCGTCTTGCGCCGTAGGCGGCTTGGCAACGCTCGCGCTCGACCGGGAAAAATTTCCGCGCGAGAAAGTGTGCGGCGACTGTTTGAATCCGTCGTGCTGGCCCGTCTTGGAGCGGCTCGCGCTCGCGGAGCGGGTGCGGGATTTGCCGCATTCGAAGTTATCGTCGGTCGCGTTCATCGCAATCGATGGGCGCGAAGTGATTGTCGATCTGCTATCCGGTGACGGTTGCGAGATTTCGGTGAAGCGCAGCCTCTTTGACGACTTGCTTTTAAGGCGCGCTCGCGAGCTCGGCGCGGACGTTCACGAGCAAACCACCGTGAGCGGGTTACACCAAAACGGCGGTTGGAGAATTGAAACGGCTTCAGGTGAAATTTTTCACGCGCGAATATTGATCGGCGCAGACGGACGAAATTCTACCGTGGCGCGCCTCTGCAATTTGTTGCCACGGCCCGAGCGTGAACGCGTAGCGCTGCAAGCGCACGTGCCGCGACCGCAAAATTTTCACGACCGCATCGTTCTGCAATTTCTGCCTGAAGGTTATTCAGGCCAGGCTCCAGTGAATGAGACTCAGTTGAATCTCTGCCTCGTCAGCACACCACCGACAATTTCGAAATTGCGTCGGTGGGCGGAACGCCAATTTCAACTGCCCGCCGGTCAACCTTGGCGCACGATCACGCCGCTGACCCGTTCGCCAATTCCATCCGCTCATCAAAATCTGTTTTTCATCGGGGACGCAGCTCGTGTGGTCGAGCCGTTCACAGGCGAAGGAATTTATTACGCCCTGCGCTCGGGCGAACTAGCCGCAAACGCGATCGCGAAAATTCTTCGCGGCGATGATCGGAACCCGGTGTTGCGCGAATTTGGTCGCGCTTACGCCCAAATGTATCGTGGCCGCTTATGGATTAATCGCCTGTCGCGCGCGGCAGTCTTGCGGCCGCAACTCGGCTCGTTCTTCGTTCACATGGCGCGAATTAATCCGTCGATATTGAAATTGCTGACCGCAAAAATTGTGTCGTTAGGCTAACCTGATCAATCTCGACCGATTGAAGTTTTAATACTCATGCGAGCGATTGCCTCGCTGCTTTCAGGGTGTTCGCCATCAGCATCGCGATCGTCATCGGCCCAACGCCGCCAGGGACAGGTGTAATCACGCTCGCCTTTTTCGAGACTTGTTCAAATGCAACGTCGCCCACTAGCCGGTAGCCACGCGCGTTTGCTGCGTCTTCGACCCGATTGATTCCCACGTCAATAACCACAGCGCCGTCGCGAATGTGATCGGATTTCAGAAATTCTGCTCGTCCAATCGCCGCAACAACTATGTCAGCCGAGCGCGTAATCTGAGCGAGGTTGCGGCTCCGCGAATGCACTACGGTTACCGTCGCGTTGCCGTTTTTGTTTTTCTGCATGAGCAGTAGTGCCAAAGGTTTGCCAACGATCATGCTGCGGCCGAGGACCACAACGTGGGCGCCGTTGATCTCGATGCCGCTTTCCAGAAGCAAACGTTGCACGCCGATCGGTGTACACGGCACAAATCCGCTCGCGTCTTCGAGCACGAGCTTGGCGACATTTTCCGGGTGAAATCCGTCCACGTCCTTCCGCGGATCCAGTCCGCGCACGATTGCCGCTTCGTCGATATGCTCGGGCGGCGGCGACTGAACAAGAATGCCGTGAATTGTTGAATCGCGGTTGAATTCTTCGACGCGAGCAAGCAGTTCACTCTGCGTGATAGAAGCGGGCAGTTCCAGTTTCACGGAATGCAAGCCAAGCTCATGGCACATTTTGTCTTTCGAACGGACATAAGCGCGCGAAGCCGGATTGTCTCCAACGAGGATTACAGCGAGGCCGGGCGTCACGCCTCGTGCTTTCAGTTCTGCAATGTCACGGCGAAGACCAGCGTAAACTCTTTCCGCGACAGTGCGGCCATCGATCAATTTCGCCATGGTTGTGTTTGTCATTCCGAGCGTGCGCTCAGGATGACAAAGAGTCAGCGCATTTCAACTATCGAGGTCATTGCGTCCTGCACGCGGCGGCGTTCGGCCCCAAATTCCTCGGGTGTACTGGTCGGTTTGACACGAAGCGGTCGGCTGATCAGCACGCGCACTTTCGAAAATGGTTTCGGGATGATAAAGCGATCCCAACTTCCCAGCCGCCAGCACCCTG
>QHQV01000052.1 GCA_003219945.1 Verrucomicrobiota bacterium
CGAGCTGGAGCCGCGAATCACATTGTATCCAAAACGGTGAATGGCATCTGTTAGCAAATCGCCATCGCGGCTGGCACTGATCAGCGCTGCGCCGGGACGATTTGGAAAAAAGCGTCGCAAGACCAAGGGGAAAATTAGCAACCGATTATGCCAAAGCGCGCCGATGTAGTTTTCCGTTACCGGTTTCCCGAGGATGCCTGCGCGATCGTCAATATGATAACGCAGCGTACGCTCCCAGACTCGCAACAAACAAACTCCAAACGCGATCAGCCATCGCGCAAGCCGGCCTTCGATCTTCAACTTTTCTTGCGCGACGTTTTCGCCGACGCGTTTTGTTCACCCCAACGATATGCACCCCGGCTAGGCAACCCGATTTGGTCGAGGATGCGCCAAACCACTGTGTCGACCACGGCGGCGAGGGAACTGGGACGACTGTAGAAGGAGGGGACCGCGGGGAGAACAATCGCGCCGGCCTCAAGCAAAGTCACTACGTTGCGGGCGTGAAT
>QHQV01000495.1 GCA_003219945.1 Verrucomicrobiota bacterium
TGCATTCCATTAATTGGCGGGATCATTTTTTACATTGTAGAAAAGCACGACAGCTTTGTGCGCTTCTACGCTATGCAGTCGATCATCTTCGGGGGTGCGTGGCTTTTGTTTAACATCGTCTCAAAAATCCTCTTCCTGATCCTATGGTCGATTCCGGCGATCGGTGGAATTCTGGTGTTTTTTTGGGGAATCATCCAGGCGCTCGTTCACATAGCATTTCTAGTTGTGTGGATTGTCGCTACGGTAAAAGCATTCACAGGCGTGCGCTGGGATATTCCGTACATCGGGCCGGTAGCGCGGCGGCAAGAAGGGACTATGTGACGTATTCAAGGAGCGACGGCTTGGCCAGTCGTCATTCCTTGTCTCGCAGTAATTTCACGACTACTTCCGTAAGAATCAGCTCGTGATCTAACTGTGTAGTCACGAGTTTTACGTTTGCGTCGAGACAGGCACGCATCGCCTCGATTAATTTACTGCTATCGAACTGATTCGCGTGTTGCGCAGCGATGGCCAGACCGTAGGCGTTGATTGAGCCGTCTTTCTTGCGAGGCAAATGCTCTGTTGCTTTTGCGGGCAGCCGGTTCATGGCAGCGATGAATTGAAAGGGCGAATGCGGACGCCGAATCCCATGCTGCTCCATCAGATCCTTTGCGAGCAACAAATTGCGGATGGTCGGGACGATTGCGGCCAGCAAAATACCCACGGCGCTTTCACCTTGCTCCAGCAAACGTCGCACGAGCGTCAGCGCCAGTTCCAGATTCCGCGCGCTTAATGCATTGCTCAGTTCGAAAATTACCCCTGCGCGTGATAGCGGCACCAGCTCACGAACAAGCTCGACAGGTACGGTGCGGTCCTTCCAAAGGAACGTGTCAATTTTTTCCAGCTCGTTATCGATCTGTCGCGTATCGCCTCCAGTCAGCAAAACAAATAGTTCAAGCGCAGCGTTATCGAATTCCAATCTTCGCTTTTTTGCGCGGGTCAGAACAATTTCACTTGCTTCTTCTTCCCAGCCGGCCCGCGCCGAATCGAGCCGGTCGAACACCTGCAGTTCCGCGCGTTTCAGAAGCGTCTTGTAAAACGAGCGTCGCTTGTCCACTTCTGTGGCGCTGATCAAAAGCGTCACTCCGTTGCCAACACCGCTGTCGATCAGCGCGGACAATTCTTCGAGCGCGGATTGCACCCCGGCTGAGCGCGCCTTTGCGTCGTCGCCGAGAAAGTTGGCGTTTTTCAGCCAGACCACTTTTGTGCTGCCGAAGAAAGGCAGGGTCTGCAACGCCTCGATCGCCGATCGAATTCGCCCGGTGGCTTGATCGATGTTATCTGCCACGCCATCGATTACTTCCAAGCCGAAATCGCCAGCCTCGGCGGGCACCAATTTCTGCGCCAGCTCCGTAGCGACGTGCTTCACTTCAGCCTCATCTGACCCGACGACGGCGTACACGGTTTCCAATTTCACTTTCGTCTTCGGCATGAGCGATTTCATCGCATGCACGGCGGGAATCGACAAGATGTGAGCGCGGCGATGTCGCTACACGCGCGAGCGACGGCGGCCGGCGTTGCGTGCGTACCTCATAGGTCGGCGCTTCGGTTCAATTTTCGCAAGTCCTGAGCCGCTTTTTACTTCCATAATCTGGTCGCGCAACAGCGCCGCCCGCTCGAATTCGAGATTTGCCGAAGCCTCCTGCATTTCCTGCTCCAGTTCGCGCAGCAGTTCCGAGAGGTTGAAGTCGCCACCGCCTTCGCGGATCACCGACGATTCCACTTCGCGTCCGCGCAAAATTGTATGCAGACTTTCCTGGACGGCGCGCCGGACAGTTTGCGGCGTGATACCGTGCGTTTCGTTGTACTCCATTTGCTTGGCGCGCCGGTATTCGGAAATCGACATGAGCGCTTCCATGCTTTGCGTGATGGTGTCGGCGAAGAGCACCACTTCGCCGTTAATGTGGCGCGCCGCACGACCGGCTGTCTGGATGAGCGAAGTTTGGCTGCGCAAAAACCCTTCCTTGTCCGCGTCCAGAATGCACACAAGCGAGACTTCGGGTAAATCGAGCCCTTCGCGGAGCAGATTGATTCCGACGAGAATGTCGAAATCCGCCGCGCGCAATCCACGCAAAATTTCCACGCGCTCGATCGCATCGATATCACTATGCAGATAACGCACTTTCAACCCTACATCGCGCAGATAATCAGCCAAATCTTCCGCGGTTCGCTTTGTCAGTGTCGTCACCAGAACGCGCTCGCCTTTTTCCACCCTCTGGCGGCAAAGCTCGATCGTTTCGTCGATCTGATTCTTAAGCGGCTTCATCGTGATTTTCGGATCGAGAAGGCCGGTAGGCCGAATGATCTGCTCGACTATGAGTGGCGCGCCGGGCGTGTGCGTATCAAACTTTTCGGGTGGGTCATCGGTTCGAGAAATTGGTAGGGCGCGCTCGCCGAGCGCGCCAACTGTTGGCCCTGGCGCGCCCGGCGGCCGCGCCCTACCAGCAACCTCGAACGGAATTAATTCTTCTTCTCCGATGCGCTGTCGCTTATGCGGAATGTATCCTTTATTGCTGACGACGCTGTTTTGAATCTCGAATTCTGCCGGCGTGGCGCTCGCGTAAATCGTCTGGTCGGTCAACTTCATGAATTCATCAAAATTGAGCGGACGATTGTCGAGTGCGCTCGGCAGACGAAACCCGTAATTTACCAGTACAGTTTTACGCGACCGGTCGCCTTCGTACATCCCACCGATCTGCGGGATCGTGGCGTGCGATTCGTCGATCACGGTGAGAAAGTCGTCCGGAAAAAAA
>QHQV01000053.1 GCA_003219945.1 Verrucomicrobiota bacterium
AACCAGAGCCGCATGATTATCCATGTTACTGCGGCAAGACCCAGAGGTATGATTCCAACCAGCAGATTCTTGCCCAGCCATGGCAATGTAACCATTTGCTGGCGCGCCAACCAACTAAACGTGCCGCTGGCAAAGATCCACCCGGCATGAAGACCGATCGGCAGCCATAACGAAAAAGTCAGCACGCGCGCATCAGCAAGAATACAGCCGATCAGAAATAATGTGGCAAACGCTGCCAGCACCATCATCGGATCAGCGAATCCGGCGAAGGCGTCACCGATGGATTGGAAACCCGAGGTCCATGTCACGATTGCGGGTTCCCATTCCGATCCCTTCAAGAAATGCACTGCTGCAAAAAGTGCGGACACAGCTACGATCGCTAGCAGCTTCCGACCAGTCCGGAGTAGTATGCCCAAGAGGATTCCGCGGAAGAACGTCTCTTCGATGAACGGAACGCTGGCCGCCGCAAGAAGCACCTTGCCGAGGCGGGGCCAGACAAAAACGTGCCGAAATGAGTAAACATGCAAGACGATCAGCAATGCTCCGCAAAAGAGCAGGGGAATGACCGAGAGCAGGACTCCGGTGGTAACATGGCGTATCCAATGCGGATTGGGCGCAAGGCCCAGATCGGCCAAGCCTCGCACGTTGCTGATGCACAGAAGCGGCCAAAGGAAGAGCACCGCAGCTATCAGGATGGCGCGGTGAAAGAACGTGTCGAAATCGTATTTCGCCAGAAACGGGAACACGCCGTGAGCTGCAAGCACCTGAGCTGACCAATAAAGAATCGGAGCAAGCAGCGCTCCGACGATGACAATAGCGATAAAATAGGCTGCTAATCTCGCCGCGTCTTTCAAGCCTGCTAATGTAAGATGTTAGCGCAATGCGGAGTCAACACATATGGACCGAGAGGGACGAACACGGAAGCAAGCGCGAAGTGCGCGCCACGAGATTCGGCGGCGTGTGGCGACTTCAGGCCAAAACGGCAGGCGACCTCGACTGGATCTATTATGAGCGCCCGTTGCTGGAGGATTTATTGTCTCTAAAGGAGATTCTGGCACGAAAATATCAGCGGCGGCGCGCTTCGAGTGAGGATGTGGCGTCTGTGGAGAAGCTGATCACTGATCAAGCGAAAGTAGAAAATTAGGATTGCGATGTCTCATTGTTCTCAATCCGCTAAATAATTCACTGGAGACTATTTGACACAAGTTATTACCCTTGTCTGATATAAAACATTTCGGTCGAAAACTGACCTTCCTGACGAGAAAACATGCCAAAGAAGTCACGGCTTGATCAGCTGCTCGTCGGACGAGGATTGTTCCCGAGCCGTGAACAAGCGCGCCGCGCCATACTGGCGGGGGAAATCAGCGTCGCTAGTCGGCTCGCTGACAAGCCATCGGAGCTGCTCGACGAACAAACAGCGATCGCGGTAAAGCCGACTCAAAAGTACGTGGGCCGCGGCGCTCTGAAGCTGGAATCCGCCCTCGATTATTTTGATATCGATCTTGAGGGAAAAACTGCCCTCGATATCGGCGCCTCAACCGGTGGGTTTACCGATTGTATGTTGCAACGCGGCATCGAAAAGGTTTACGCGGTGGATGTCGGTTACGGTCAGCTTGACTGGAAACTCCGTAATAATCCACGCGTCAGCGTTCTAGAAAAAGTTAATGCCCGGTTTCTCACGCGCGATCACGTTCAAGAGCTTGTCGACGTTTGCGTGATCGACGTTTCCTTCATTTCCCTGACCCTGATCCTGCCGAACGCGCTCCCCTTGCTAAAGCGAGATGGAGTGATTCTGGCGCTTATCAAACCGCAATTCGAGCTGCAACGGTCAGAGGTCGGAAAAGGCGGAATTGTGCGCGATCCTCGCTTGCACCAGAAGGCACAAGACAAGATCGTCGCATTTGTGAATGATCTGGGGCACGTTGTCGCCGACATCGCGCCGGCCGCGCTCAAAGGGGCGGACGGCAATCAGGAATTCTTTGCATGCATACAAAAACGATCGGGTTAATAGCGCACACGGGAAAGCGCGGTGTTGCGGAGTTGATCAATTCGATTACCGAGGAATTCGAGCGATTCTCAATTTCGATCGTGTTCGAAAAGGAAACGGCGCGTGTTGCTGGAAAAGAACGGGGCCATCCAATAGCGGAGCTCGGAGCCATGACGGATTTGTTGGTCGTCGCTGGCGGCGACGGCTCTATCCTGCGCGTGATAGGTCAACTCGGCGAGATGATCAAACCAATCTTCGGCATCAACGTGGGCTCGCTTGGTTTCCTGACTTGCGCAAGTTCATCAACTTACCGCGAAGCTGTCGAATGCATCGCAAAAGATCGGATTAATTTCAGTCACCGCGCGCTGCTGGAGGCCAGGGTTACCCTTGGCGACAAAAGAACGAACAAGATGCTCGCGCTAAACGACGCCGTCTTGAGCCGCGGGGAACTTTCGCGCCTGGTCATGTTGCGCACCCGAGTCAACGGCGAACCGCTCACGGAGTTCAATGCCGACGGATTGGTTGTCGCGACTCCCACAGGCTCGACCGCTTATTCGTTGTCGGCCGGAGGACCGATTCTCGACCCCGAGTCCGGGGTGTTCGTCATCACGCCGATTTGCCCTCACGTTCTCACCAATCGCTCGATCATCGTCGCGGATGGATCGATTATCGAAATCGAAGCGAGTCATCCCGACTATCCCGTTTACTTGACGCTGGACGGCCGCAGACCCATCCATGTTGAGCGTGGTTCGATCGTCACCGTCCGCAAGGCAAAGAAAACGCTTCCATTGGCCTCGTTGCCCGACGCATCGTTCTTCAGCGTAGTTCGGCAAAAGCTTAAATGGAGCGGGAGCAACGTTTAGTCGGCCAACCCCGATTTCGTGAGTGCCGGCGTTGACAAGCCGCTTTTTTTACCTCTGACCGAAAAGGCGAATTCTTTTTCTTTGTGCGTTTTGCCGAGACCTGATAATCAGCATTGTTAATGAATCTTTTGAGCTTGCCGGATGGCCGCATCATAAACCTGGAACATCTCACTTACGCAGAACGCGCGGGCGAATACCTGGCTTTACATTTCGATAGCGGCGCTGAGGGAGGGATGGGTTCTGTCGTTAGGCTAAAGCAAGGCGAAGGCGCAAGGCGGGTCTGGGCATACCTCGCCGGCAAATGCACCGCGAAGATTGAGGCGGTTTAGTTCACGGCCCGGATTTTGCTTTCCTGTTTGGGAGTTGCGGTGGAACCGAGAGGATTTGATAATTGCACTCCACGCCGGACTTTCGGGTGTGGAGAATAGATTTTGATGATATGGTCGAATCAACGTCCGGCGTATCAATCCGAAAAATCTATGCGCCTTTTAATGACGCCGATGTTGCAAAATCTCCGAAGTTTTCGGACTTGAATTTCAAATTCAAAAGAGTGATTCCATTGTCATGACAGTTCAAGAAGTGAAAGAGCTGGTGGAGGCATACCGCGAAGCGCTAAAAGAAAAGGCTGGTAAGATAACGGCGTTGAGTGAAACAGGCCCGGTAGGAATTGGGATCATCGATTCCATTGTCAGAGTGTTGGAGGCCCAGCAGAACCGCATCGATGAACTTGAGCGGAAGCTTCAGTAATAGATGTCGCCCTCGATTCTCTCTGACATATATTTTTTACGGAAATTTTTTGCGCCGAGTTTTGCCGGGGTTTAACCTTACCGCGCGTTATGAAAAAACTCCTGATCTTAACATGCAGTGTGGTAGTTTCGGTTTGTTTCAGTGAAATCGTTCGTGCCCAGAGCGATGCGCCCTATACCGAAGGGCCGGTCTGGGACATTACAATGGTGAAAACGAAGTACGGAATGACTGATGATTATCTCAAGGCAATCGCCAAAACCTTCAAGGGAGCAAGTGAAGAAGCAAAGAAAGAGGGCCTCATCGTCGATTACAAGATCCTGCTCGGTGCCGCCTCATCTGCGCAAGATTATAACATCCTGTTGATGACCGCGTACAAAAACATGGCCGCTCTCGACAATGCGCGGGAGAAATTCGACCCGATCGGCCGCAAGCTCGAAGGAGCCCCTGATCAACAGCGGGATGCGGCGGTGAAACGCGGCGAGTTTCGCGAAATCCTTGGCGACAAACTGATGCGCGAAATCACGCTGAAGTAATGCTTGTCAACCACTTTAACCGCGCGGGTAGGTGAATGACTCCTGGCGTGCGCGCTGACAATTTACAGGACGTATAGTTTTGACAGAATTTTTTGAACCAGCGTCTTGCCCCAGAATTGCGGTTGACCTCCTGCAGAGTCTTCCGGCAACATTGCTATTATGGATGGCACCGTTTGAGTAAGCGGTACGTCCATAGCGCAATGACAGAAACAGAGGCGCAGGACCTTGAATAAGTGGCGAGCGATTTTGGTTTCCATCCTGTGGATGAGACTGACGCTGCAAAATTGGCGCGCCAAGTTGATCTCTCTGCTACTCGCGATAATGGTTTGGTACCTAATCAAGAAAAACGTAGAGACGATGCCGTCGGCATCTGAAAAGCCTACTCGAATGCCCATTACGCAAACGCGCTAAGCGCGGGCGGCACCGATTTTTTCTGCTGAAGAACGAATAATCCGAATGAATCGCGGATTTGCTCTGACCTATAGTTTTACGGAGATTTTTGGGCGCGGATTTTGCCCCGAATCGCGGTTGACGTCCTGCAGTGTTTTCTGGCAAACTGCGTCTATAGAGGCAGAAATAGAGCAAGTTGCAGTCTAATTCTATTTAGACTGAATCGCGCCCGAGCGACGCTGAAACACTGAAGAATATTCCCCGCGAATATTTCGGCGATTTCGACTGGCGACTTTCGATTGAAAATCGAGGGAAGGGCGTGCAATCGAGAACTGGAAATCGACGATCGAAGGTGCCGGAGTGGGAAGTTCTGCCCCCCGAAGACCGATCCCGCAGCCAACGGACAAGTGCCTCTCTTGAATCCCGTTTCCGGTGGCTTGCGCTTATCATGGATGATTTCCTGCGCGTTCCCGGGACAAAACTCCGCTTTGGCTTAGATCCAATTATCAGTCTGCTTCCCGGAATCGGCGACGTAACCTCCGCAATAATTTCGGCAGTAGCGTTTGTTCACGCCGCGCTAAGCGGCGTTCCGAAAATCCTGCTCGCGCGCATGGCAATGAATATCCTGATCAACGAGCTGGTCGGGATAATTCCGGGGCTGGGCGATGCGTTTTCGTTCTGGTTCAAGTCGAACGTGCGCAACTACGAACTGCTCCGCGGGTACTCTGCCGCGCCCGCGGGATCGAGAAGAGGCGACTGGATATTTGTCATCGCAGTTCTCAGTCTGCTTTTTGTCATTGTCTGCGCGGGATTGATCGTGACGGTCCTCGTATTGGAAGGTATTGGGCGTTTCCTCTTCCACCGATAAGTCATTCTAAAAGGCGTGAATCGTCCCGGCGTCGACGTATCTTTCTCTAATGACCATAGCTCGACGTTCCGCAGGGGACGGCTCTGCGACAATTCTCGAGGACATATAGTTTTTTTACGGAAATTTTTTGAGCACGGGTTGCACCAGGAGTTGCGTGATTCCGCTTTTATCGAAGCGTTGCCAAGTGATGGCCGAATTGGGACGAAAAAATGTTCGCCTTTTATTACGAACTTTCGTCTACTTCTCGTTAGACCCCGCGCAAGGCCCACACACTTCAGGAGAACTTATGTTTGACCACGTCAAATTCGGAGTCAGCGACTATGCAGCGA
>QHQV01000054.1:0-264 GCA_003219945.1 Verrucomicrobiota bacterium
GATCAGTTTCGAATCGATTGTGTTGATCTTGCGCAAACAGGAGTAAAGCGTGGTCGTTTTTCCTGAGCCAGTCGGCCCGGTGGCGATGAAAATGCCGTTCGGGCGCTCGATCATTTCGAGCAAAAAATTGTAGATGTAATCAGGCATCCCGAGCGCTTCGAGATCCAGATTAACAATGCTGCGGTCAAGCACACGCAGCACCAGACTCTCCCCGAACTGCGTCGGTAAGGTCGAAACTCGAAGATCAACATTGCGTCCGGCGAT
>QHQV01000054.1:291-9816 GCA_003219945.1 Verrucomicrobiota bacterium
TGTTCATGTTCCCCATCACTTTCACTCGCGAAATCACCGGCAGAGCGAGATGTCGCGGCGGTGGCGACATTTCGTAAAGCGCGCCATCGACTCGGTAGCGGATTTTGAATTCATTTTCGAACGGCTCGAAGTGAATGTCGCTCGCGCGGTCCTGGATCGCCTGATAAAGAATGAGATCCACAAAACGGATGATCGGTGTTGCGTTCGCCTCGGCTTCAACTGCTGCTTCGCCATCGGTCTCGCGCAATTGCAGCGCTTCGCCGGCTTCGCCGAGCTGCTTGAGCACTTCCTCCATGCTCGTCGTGTCGGTGCCGTAATATTGTTTAATCAGTTCTTCGATTTGCTCTGGCGGCGAGACCATTACCTGTATCTCTTTGCCAAGTGCGAAACGCAGGTCTTCGGCAATCTGAACATCAAACGGATCGACCAGCGCCACGCGCAGCGTGGTTTCGCTCATGTCAATCGGCAGCGCGCCGTGCAACCGCGCCAGTCCGCTAGGAATGAAACGCAAAATCTCCGGCGCGATCTCGCGTTCGCTCAAATCGACGAATTCCGTGCCCAAGCCGTTGGCAATGGTTTCATAAAAGCTCGGCTCATCGATAAAGCCGCCGTCGATCATCGCTTGCGCCACCGATTTTCCGTTCAATTCCACTTCGCTCAACACGTCGTCCGCCTGCGACGGTTGCAGTACGCGCTGCTCAACGAAAAATTCGGCGAGTTGTTTTTCAGTCATGATTGGCTTCTCTGGGTAGCGCACGCGTCGCGCGTGCTGGTTTCGGCGTCCCGCCGAAATGAACTTGTCATGCTGGGTCCAGATCCACGAATAACCTTCATTCTGCTTGGCCACTCCGGAATCCCATGTATGGCGCAACATGTAATGAAACTTCTCTTGCAGGTCGCGATCCGACCGCACAAATCGATCGAACTGTTCCTTCTGCCAGACAAATCCGCTTTACTCTCGAGCTCGTTAATTTTATGTGCCGAAAACGATTTGATTGAATGCATCAAGTCACTCGGCCAGAAGAAGATGCTTCCGTTATCGTCGTTGTTTTTTGGCCACGGTTGGAACAGCAGATGCACATGGTCAGACATCACGCAGGCAGCAAACAGTTCGTAGCGCTGGCTCTGAAAATGACGCAAGGAATCCAGCACGATCGTTCGTGCTTTGGGTGAGAGGCAACGCCCTGATCTCATGGTGAAGGTTGTAGCGTAAATCGCCCAAGCTCTCTCGAAATGTGGCAGACGCCGACGGGAGTACCGAGCGCCCGCGGTTTGGTTCGTCTCAACAGAAGTCCGCGACGGCGTGACGCCGTCGCCAACACGCGAGACGCGTGCGCTACCCGATCTCGAGCCTGCTGCGCTCATCAGCTCACGTCGCCGACAGTGATGGAAATGACCTCCTCGGCCGAAGTCAGGCCGGCCAATACCTTGCGCACGCCGTCTTCGCGCAATGTTCGCATCCCGAGTTCGCGTGCTCGGTGTCTAAGAACAAACGTCGAGGTGCGCTTATTGATCATGTGTCGCACTTCGTCGTCGATCACAAAAACTTCGAATATGCCCATTCGTCCTTTGTAGCCGATCTGACGGCACAGTTCGCAGCCGACTGGCCTCATGACCTGAGCTTCTGAAAGCTGAGCAGGCTCAATGCCAAGCGCGCGCAACTCGGTGTCCGTAAGTTCGCCCGGTTGTTTGCAGTTGTTACAGAGCCGCCGGATTAGCCTTTGCGCCATGACTGCGCGGACTGAGGATGCGACGAGAAACGGCTGCACGCCCAGGTCAATTAAGCGCGCAACAGCAGACGGTGCGTCGTTGGTGTGCAGCGTACTAAAAACAAGATGACCGGTGAGACTCGCGTTTGTTGCGATGCTCGCCGTCTCAAGATCGCGAATTTCGCCGATCATGATGATGTTCGGCGCCTGGCGCAGGATCGAACGCAACGCAGCTGGGAACGTCATACCGATCTCCGTATTGACCTGCACCTGGTTGATGCCTGTCATCTGGTACTCGATCGGCTCTTCCACGGTGATGATTTTGCGGTCCGGTTTGTTGATGTAATTGAGGCAGGCGTAGAGCGTCGTCGTTTTTCCCGAGCCTGTCGGTCCAGTCACCAGGACAATTCCATCCGCCAGCCTCATCAGGCGCTCGAACGTTTCCTGGTCGTCCGAGAAAAATCCAAGCTCCGGCAATCCAAGCTTCAAACTTGATTTATCGAGAATACGCAAAACCATGCTCTCGCCGTGATTTGTGGGCATGGTCGAAACGCGAAGGTCGACCGGCTTCTTTTTAATCCTTACTTGGATCCGGCCATCCTGCGGCAGGCGTTTCTCCGCGATGCTCATCGAGCCGGTCATGATCTTGAGTCGGCTAATGATGGCTGATTGCAGACGCTTCGGAGGCGACTGCATTTCCTGCAGCACGCCGTCGACGCGAAATCGGACCCGAAACTTTTTGTCCATCGGTTCCAGGTGAATGTCACTCGCACCGGCGCGGTGCGCCTCGATGAGTAACATCGAAACGAGCCGGATAATCGGCGCGTCTGCTTCATCGATTGGGCTCGCTTGCGTGCCATCTCCAATTTCCAAACCAAGATCGATTTCTTCGCCAATTTGTTTTTGCAGGACGTCCGCCGCTTCATCGGCCGTGCCGTAGTATTTGATCAGCGCTTCGCGAATTTTTTTTGGGCTAGTGCAAACGAGTTCCAAGTCGCGTTGGAGCAGAAAACCCAAGCTGTCGATGGTATCGATGTCTAACGGGTTGCCGACTGCGACCACGAGTCCGCTCTCACCGAACGCGACCGGAATTACTTTGAAGCGCCGCGCGTCTTCTCCCCGGATCTCGTTGATCACCTGCGGCGGAATGATCATGGTGGAGATGTCGATCCAATCCATGTGCGCTTGCGCCGCGAGCGTGCGCGAGACGTCCACCTCGGACAGCGCGCCATCATTAATCAAAACCTCGAGCACGCCGGGCTCGCCGTTCAGACGCGAGCGCGCGCTATCGATTTGCTTGCGGGTGAGAAGTCCGCCATCGTGGAGAACTCCGAGCACGTAATCTTCGTTGTATTGCACCTGGGGAAAAACGCTGCGCCCAGTTTAGCGTAAACCGGCTTTATTTCCAGCAGTGCCGACCCGACGCGACAAAAGTACTCCCGAGGCTTACCGCAAATCTACTTCACACTTGTTGTGATCACTTCCAGGATACTTGCATCGGCATTTGGCACATACAGAGTAGAATCATCCGGCCCGACAGTTACGTTGCGTGGGAAGGCATCATTTGCATACGCGGGAATAGTTTGTTTTACGGTGCTGAAGGCAAGTTGAAACTGTCGGATGACTAATCGAGGAGGTCCTTACGAGCAGGGGAGCAACTTGTCGAGTCGCTTTTCACGGGCCGATAAAACAACTCCGGAGCCTACGGGGCTCGAACCCGCAACCTCCGCCGTGACAGGGCGGCGCTCTAACCAATTGAGCTAAGGCTCCACTGGAAGAAACAGAGTGTAAAGGCGCACATCTTCAGTCGCAACTGCAAGAAGCGTTCGCGAGGTAGGGCGCGCCACTCCGTGCGAGCCGCTTGTTGTGATCCGAAGCGCGACGGACAGAGAACTGGCCGCCCTACCACTTTTCAACTTGGCGCGGTTCAATCTTTTCGAAACACCGCAGCGCGATCGCGGTTGAACATTTTGTAGATGCGTAGCGTCGAACATTGCGAACACGCCTGATGACGGTATAGTTAACTCGGTTCGGCGGATTGACCCAAACCAAATGAGCGACGAGCGCAGTGAGGGATTGCAGGGAGGGGAAGGAGACCCGAGTCCGGAAAATCTTCTCGATTCGTTCGATCAAGCCATCGGATCACTGCCGCCGGGCGATCCAGTTCGGCGTGAATTGTTGCAGCTGCGCCCGCAGATTCTCGATCAGCAGGAAACGATGGTTGAGGCGCGCCGGATGATTGAGAAGCTTGAGGAAGTCGTCAAAAAAGTGACTTCTCCCGCAAATCGGATCGGCACTTAAACCGCGCACATCGTGGTTGGCGGCGCCGATTATTATTGCAACGTCGATCCGCGCATACCGCTGTCGAGATTGAAAAAAGGCACACGCGTTTTGGTCAACGAAGCTTTTGTCATTGTCGGTGATTTGGGGTTCGAGACAGCCGGCCCTGTAACAAAAATTACCGAGGTCATGGGCAAAGACAGATTGCGCGTGGGCTCGGAACACGGCTTGCATTCGATGGTGCTGCAGCGCTCCTCAGAACTTGCGCACTCCAACTTGAAATCAGGCGATGAAGTCCGCGTTGACTCCAATTACCGCATGGCGTTGGAGATGCTCTCGAGCACTAAATCGGACGAATACTACCTCGACACCGTGCCAGAGTTGCCGTGGGAAAAAGTCGGCGGCCAGGAAGCGGCGCTGCAAGCAATCAAGGACGCGATCGAGTTGCCACTCTTGCATCCTGACCTTTTCACGAGATTTCAGCATGCTACACCGAAAGGTTTTCTGCTTTACGGACCGCCCGGCTGCGGCAAAACGCTCATCGGCAAAGCGACTGCATTCAATTTGACGAAGCAACTCGGCGCAAAAACCGGGACTGAGATGCGCGAATATTTCATGCACGTGAAAGGTCCCGAGATCCTCAACATGTGGGTAGGCGAATCGGAACGAATGGTGCGCGAAATCTTTGGCACCGCGCGCGAGAAACGAAAAGAAGGTTTCATGCCGTTCCTTTTTATCGACGAAGCCGAATCGATCCTCGGCACACGACGCGCATCGCGGCACTCGAACATTCTTTCCACGCTGGTGCCGATGTTCTGCTCGGAGATGGATGGAATCGATTCGCTCAATGATGTCGTCATCATTCTCGCTTCGAACCGCGCAGATCTGATTGATCCTGCAATTTTGCGTCCGGGCCGGATCGACCGAAAAATTAAAATCAATCGGCCTGACAAAGATGGCACGCGCGAGATTTACCGCATCTATCTCACGGACAATTTGCCATACGATGGCGTGCTCGCGAAGGAGGCTGATGGAATCGGTGCGTCGATCGAACGGTTAGTCGAGCGGTTTGTTGACTGGCAATTTGTCCGCCGCGATGAAAATAAATTTTTGGAAGTAACCCTGCGCAGCGGTCGCAAAGAAACACTTTACCGCAGCGATCTCATCAGCGGTGCAATCATCGCCTCGATCGTGGAGCGCGCGAAAGCGATCGCGATTAAACGGGCTATCGGAACTCAACAGGACGAAGGAATTCGCGAAACGGATCTGCAACTCGCCTTCAATGCAGAGTATGCGGAGAACGACATTTTCCCGGCTACCGACATTACCGAGGATTGGCTCAAGCTGATTGATTACGATCCGGAAAACGTCGTGAAGATTTCACCGGTTAGGCCAGTGTCGGATGCACGCGTGCGCACAACATCGGTGATCTAATGAGCGTGCAAACGGTGATCCCAGACTGTAGGTGAAGCTAACAGCTTCCCTTATATATGGCCGGACCGACACTTCTCTCAGCAATCCTGCTACCTTGGCAAACTCGATTATTTATCTGGTGAGCATCTGCGTGAAAGATCGGTGGCAAGGTCGCTACGACAGCAGAGTAGGCTGACAATGAGACGCGTCTTTGGGCTGGAGACGGAGTACGGCATCACGCTGTCTGGTGCGGAGACGGTAGATGTCGTGGCCGAATCGATCGAGTTAGTGCGCCGTTACACCGATCACGGCGCGTTGATGAAATGGGATTACGACCTCGAAGATCCGCACCTCGACGCCCGCGGATTTCGCGCGCGGGAACTACTTCAAGACACCGACGAATCGGCTTACTACGAGATCGACAAACGTCGGCCACTTAGCTTCGAGGAAATAAAAAGCGACCTCGTGCTTTCAAACGGCGCGCGGTTCTACAACGATCACGCGCACCCGGAATATTCGACGCCAGAGTGCACAACTCTCCAGCAGATCGCCGGCCAGGATAAAGCCGGCGAGCGCATCCTCGCAGAATGCGCACGCCGCCGAAATCTAAAATTACCTCCCGGCTATGAGGTCCGCCTTTACAAGAACAACACCGATTTTGCCGGCCACAGCTACGGTTGCCATGACAATTACCTGATGACCCGCGATATCCCGTGGGATCGGATCGTCGCCGGCATCCTGCCGTTTCTTGTCACTCGCCAGATTTTCTCCGGCGCTGGGAAAATGGGGATTGAGGGCGAGAGCAGCCAGGGGGATCCGGGAATCTATCAAATTTCGCAACGCGCCGATTTTTTCAGCGTGGTGGTGAGCATCGACACGATGAATCGCCGTCCGCTGATCAACACACGCGATGAGCCGCATGTTGACGCGAGTCGCTACCGCCGGTTTCACGTGATCCTGGGCGATTCCAACATGAGCGAATGGGCCACAGCTATGAAGATTGGCACCACAGCATTGGTTCTGGATTTGATCGAGCGTGGGGAAGCACCACACCTCGAAATTGCGCAACCGGTTGATACGAACAAGTCGATTAGTCGCGATCAAACTTACGATTGGATCATCGAACTCAAAGACGGCCGCAAAATTTCTGCGATTGATGTGCAACGGATTTATTTGCGCGCTGCCAGCAACCTGTGGCGGGATCCGCCAGACAAAGAGCACGCATGGATTTTGTGTGAATGGGAAAATGTGCTGAACGATCTCGAACGCGAGCCGATGTCAACGCGAGATCGCGTCGATTGGTCCGCCAAAAAATTCTTGCTCGATGCGTTGCAGCAGGACGAGAAACTCTCCTGGAGCGATCCCTGGCTGCAATCGATCGACCTCGAGTACCACAATCTCGATCTCGACCGCGGATTGTACTACGAATTGGTTCGCAAAGGTCTGATGCGCCGCGTCACCACTGAGGACGAAATCAAGGCTGCGATCTTTAATCCGCCGGAAACCACGCGCGCGTTTTTCCGCGGCCGCGCGGTGGCGCGTTTCAACGACGAGATCTCGTCTATTCAATGGGACGAAATCGTCTTTTCAAAGGGCGCCTACTCACACCGCGTCGCCCTGCCCGAAGCCGCGATGGACGCTCGCCTCGACGCGCTCAATCATGCGGCACGCAACGGCAAAGATTTCCCGGAGTTCATGAGCGCGGTCGCACAGATCGGTTGATGTAGCCTCTGTCAATCGGCAATCGACAATCTCGTCATTCCCATTCGATCGTGCTAGGCGGTTTGCTTGAGATATCGAACACGACCCGATTCACGCCTTTGACTTCGTTGCAGATGCGGTTGGAAATGCGTGCGAGCAATTCGTAAGGGATGCGCACCCAGTCGGCAGTCATGCCGTCCTGGCTTTCGACGATGCGCAGCGCGATCGTGTTCTCATAGGTCCGCTGGTCACCCATGACGCCGACGGATTGCACCGGGAGCAAGACGGCGAATGATTGCCAGACTTTGTAATACCAGTCGGCGGCTTCCATTTCGCTTTGCACGATTGTGTCCGCTTCACGCAGGATCGCCAGTCGCTCAGGCGTGACCTCGCCCAGAATGCGAACGGCAAGACCCGGCCCGGGGAAGGGCTGGCGATACACAATCTCTTTCGGGAAACCCAACTGGACGCCCGCCTGGCGCACTTCGTCTTTGAATAATTGGCGCACCGGTTCAACCAGCTCGAAGTGCATCTTCTCTGGCAACCCACCGACGTTATGATGGGTTTTAATGACCTGTGCGGGGTTTCCCTCGATGGACACGCTCTCTATCACATCTGGATACAGCGTTCCTTGTGCGAGAAAGCGGAACTTGTGAACGGAAACCAGCGATCCGTCGTCAGTTTTTGCAAGATCGACGACCGCGTCTTCGAACACGCGAATGAACTCGTTGCCGATGATTTTGCGTTTCTCCTCCGGATCAGCAACGCCGCGCAGCCTCGACATGAACCGTTCTGAGGCGTCGACATACTTCAGTTTGATGTGGAAATTTTCGCCGAAAACGCGCTGCACGATTTCTTCCTCGCGCGCGCGCAGCAGACCGTTGTTCACGAAAATGCACGTGAGCTGATCGCCGATGGCTTTGTGTAAAAGCGCGGCCGTCACTGACGAATCGACGCCGCCGCTCAAACCGAGCACGACCTTGTCATCGCCGACTTGGTTCCGAACGCGCGCACAAGCTTCTTCGATGAACGAGCCCATCGTCCAATTCATGGCGCAGTGGCAAATGCGATAGACAAAATTTTGCAGGATCTCTTTGCCTCGCGGTGTGTGCGCGACTTCGGGATGAAATTGCAGGCCGTAAAGTTTGCGTTGCGGATCCTCGACGGCGGCGAAATCGCAACCTTCGGTCGTTCCGACAACGCGAAAACCTTTCGGCAACGCCGTTACTTCGTCGCCGTGGCTATTCCAAACATCGAGCTGATTGCCTAATCCATCGAAGAGTTCCGATCGTTCCGCCATGTGCAGCACTCCGGCGCCATACTCACGTCGTCCGGTGAAAACGACACGGCCATCAAGCTGATGCGCCATCAGCATCAGCCCGTAACAAATCCCCAATATTGGAATACCTAACGAAAAGATTCCCGGATTAACTTGAGGCGCGCCTTTGTCGTAGACGCTGGCTGGCCCGCCCGAAAGGATCAGCCCTTTGGGTTGCATTGCGACGATTTCAGCGGCCGGTGTGTCGAAGCGAATAATCTCCGAATACACCTGGCATTCCCGGATCCGACGCGCGATGACCTGCGTGTACTGTGAGCCGAAATCGAGGATTAGAATTTTTGAGTGCTTAGGTCGTTCTGAGGTCTTCACGCTCTAGGGATGCGTTTGCGGCACGCTATGCTCCGCCGCTGGATCGTCGGGTGCCCGTTCCATTGGCCCAAGGGTTCCCTGACCCGTGACGCCGCGCCCGAACTGCTCTTGCACTTCCTGCCCGGAGCGTTGTTCGAGCGGGTCCGCGCAACCGCTCAAGGCCAGCAATGCCATTGCGAGCGGAATCAAGAGGGGCCTCATCTGCTCATTTTAGGAAGAGCCGATTTCATTGCAAGAAGGTTGAAGAGTTGAAGTGCAGGTTCATTGTCATTCCGAGCGAAGCGAAGAATCTCTGATCGGTCCCACCGATGCCGCCGGCGTGGAAAGAGATGTTTCGCTCCGCTCAACATGACAGGATGAGGTCGCTTCGCGTAACGATTCGACGATGATCGACCCCGATGTTTTACTACAAGGTTACCGGCTCGGTGTTTTTCCGATGGCCATGGACGACGACTCGATTGAGTGGTTTTCGCCCGACCCACGCGCCGTCCTGCCGCTGGAAGATTTCCATGTGCCACATGCATTACGCCGTCTCGCGCGCAGGAAACCTTTTGAAATTACTATCAACAAGGCGTTCTCGGCAGTGATCCGAGCGTGCGCGGAACGCGAAAACACCTGGATCAATCGCGACATCATCGATAGCTACACGCGGCTGAATGAGCTTGGTCACGCTCATTCAGTCGAGGCTTGGAAAGAAAACAGGCTTGCCGGTGGTCTTTATGGCGTCGCAGTCGGCGGCGCATTTTTTGGCGAATCAATGTTTCACCGCGTGAC
>QHQV01000055.1 GCA_003219945.1 Verrucomicrobiota bacterium
GGAATGCCGCCTGAGATCGACGCCAGGAAAAACAACAACACGATGGCCTTTATTGGATGTGCTTGCGCGGCCTCGGGCCAAAGCGCCGCGCCCTTCAGTTTGCCGTAGGCCAAAAGAATAAGCGTCATGCAACCGAGTCCGATCACGATGCGCAGACTGGAGGCGAGTTGCAGTGACATGCCAACCATTACACCGCGTCCGGCGACGGTAGAAAGACCCCAAAACAACGCACAAGTCAACGCGTACGCGGTGCCCACGTTCAGACCTGCGCGCTCGAATGAAACTCCGATCTGCGTCGGATACGCAACAGACACGAAGACGCCGGCGACGATTGCGATCCCGGCGTAAAGGAAGAACCGGCGAGCAAGGCGATCACCGAAAAGGACGAACGCTCCGATTGTTGAGATCACCGGCTGAATGTTCAGAATCACGTTTACCACTGTTGGATTGCCGTACTTCAACGCCAGCGTGAAAAAGGCCGTGCCCACCGCGGAACCGGCAAACCCCGAGAAAATCAAAAAGCCCCATGTGCGTGTCCGCACTCTCGGGATTTCGTCCAGTCGCGAGATCAGAATCGGCAGGAACATGATCAGGATGAAAACGTGTTCCCAAAAAACGATCACTTTTGCATCGAACAATTCGTTTAGCGGGATACGCCACGCGCTTTCTGTTCCCCAGAGCGCAGCACCAAGGCCAACCAACCACGGCCCGTAAGTTGCACTGCGTGTTTTGCGATTTTGCATCGAATTCCGTGTACGTGCTGGCGCTATCGCTATATCATCGACATCGCGCCTCCAACTTCGAATTGGAATCGCGGCGTTGCTAATTCATTCAGGGTTCGACGCTTTTTTCGTCATAAATTGAAACGAAACGTTGACGCCACAATTTATGGTGTGCTAATTAGCGTCAGACACTATGCGTTGCCCCAAATGCGGGTCGCGTGACGACAAAGTCATCGATTCCCGTCAATCGCGCGACGGCTCCAGCATCCGTCGTCGCCGCGAATGTCTAAGATGCAAATACCGCTACACAACCTATGAGGAGATCGAGCGTTCGGACCTGCGCGTGATAAAAACCAACAGAACACATGAGCCGTTCGAGCGTCGCAAACTTGCTGCCAGCATCGCCAAAGCTTTTGAAAAGCGTTCCGCCAGTCTGCTTACGTTGGAGGACATGGTGAACGATATCGTGCACGAACTCGAGACCGGCGGACGCGAAGTTCCCTCTTCGGTGATCGGTGCCAGAGTGCTTGAAAAACTGCGCGAAATTGATGAGGTCGCTTACTTGCGTTACGCATCGGTTTACCAGCGCTTTCAGGACGTCGACCAATTCGTGGATGCCATTCACACCTTGGGACGCCGAATAAAACCAAATGCGCTTCAACGGGAATTGTTTCCTCCTGAGACAATGAAAGAGAACGCGAACGTCGCCCGCCGTTCGCGCGAGGGCGCAATCAAAAATCATGGTCGCGTTTAAGGAAGAGTTTCCATATCTTCGGACAACGTCCGGACAACTTTTCGAGTTCAACCGTGACTGGCTTCACGCGGCGCTTACGCGGGCCGCTAACGAAGCGGGTTACCCCGGCTGGTGGCTCACTGAACACGTGACCGAAAGCATTGCTTTTTATCTGCACCTGCGAAATGACGAAAATGTCGTCGCTTTCAACCAGCTGTCGCAAACGGTGCGCGACGTGTTAGAGGCGATCGGATACAAGGAGATTTGTCGGCACTTTACGCCCGCACCGCCGCCCATTTCTATTTCGTTGGTGGAGATCGCCTATTGTGCCGGTGCGGGGTACGAACTTGCGTTTTTCGGTCTGCTGGAAAAGCGAATTGACGCCTTGATCGAAGCCGGCGCTGACAACCTTCGGCTTTCATCGCTGCAACTTTGTGTGAAGCATCTCCGCGGCACGAAAACATGGACGCGCGCCTGCGACGCATTGCGCGAGGAAATCGTCTGCTTCGTTCGCGAAAAACTGGCGTTCGCTACCGATCGGCCGCGGCTTGATTGTTCGCTGCGCTAATGAAACGCGAGGCCTAATGACGATTTTCGAGAAAATCATCGCGCGTCAAATTCCGGCGAAAATCGTTTGGGAAGACGAGGATGCGATTGCGTTTCACGACGTTGATCCCCAGGCGCCAGTGCATGTCCTGATCGTGCCGAAAAAAGCCATTCCTCGTCTTACGGATGCGACCGATGAGGATGCCGCGCTGCTCGGCAAACTGCTTCTGGTTGCTCGCAACGTGGCGAAGGAGTTGGAGCTGTCCAGTGGTTATCGAGTCGTGATCAACTGCGGACCTGACGCAGGTGAAAGCGTGCCGCATCTGCATGTCCATTTACTCGGCAAACGCGCACTGGCGTGGCCGCCGGGATAGAGCTGAAAAAATAACGGCCTCGAACGCGCTACTCACGAACAAGCGCCCAGTCGATTCCAACGATGCGCTTATGCGCAAAGCGCTTTAGCGATTTTGGCAAAACTAGATAGCGCGCTTCTTTACTTTCTTTAAAGCCGACTAATCCGAAATCGGTTCCGCTTTCGCTCTTCAGTATTGTCATCACACGGGTTTTCTTGATTTGCGCTTGGAGATGACGGTCAGCGGACGGCTTCTGCCACAGCGTGTAGACCTGCGGCTTACCGCAGCTTTCGATTATGTGGGAGAACCGCGCTGTTTTGATCTTGAGAAGTTTCATTGCGAATCGCTGGACCGGCGCGGACGGTGTGACGCGGGTTTACCAAAAGAAGCCCGCCAGAGAACTACGGCAAGGAGGATCATACGACCGTTGCTGCATTCCTGCCCTGGCGGGGTTTGTAAGTCCTCAATCCATAGCCCCTGACGGAGGAGAAATTTCCTCGCACCAGAGAGACGCGCAACTCAAAAACGCAGCGCCGTGCTCGGTAGTAAAATGGATCAGCGCATTGACAGTGCGTTGCGCTTCTGTTTGCATCGAGCGCGTGAAATGGCTAGCCTTTCTCTTGCTTGTTTTTGTTTTCGTTGCCGCGACATCGTGCACGACGCTTGTCAATCGGCGTGATCTTTACAGCCCCGAGCCTGCGCCTGATTCGTTGGAAGCGGCCCGGCAATGGTACGGCGTCACGACCATAAGGACGACGACGACAATCCGAACACAAAGAGCCGCGGGAGAGATGACGGCGCCGGACTTTCGTTACTAGAGACCAAACAGAAGACAGCCATCATGGCTGAGGCCGAGCGGGCGTGACGCGCAAAAGGCTCGCAGGCTGGGAAGCCTGCGCGATGGAGCAGGCAAGGATGCCTGAGTTACGTCTTAGCCGAAAGGAAGATTCGCCTTTACTCGCGCCACATCTGTGTTGTCGACTCGCGCTGCTTTGGCCAACCGGCGTTTGCGTTTGGCGCTTTTCGTCGACAACAGATGGCGTCTCGAGGAACGCGCCCTCAATACCTTGCCACTGGCAGTGACCTTGAAGCGTTTCGCCACTGCTTTGCGCGTTTTGCTGCGTGCAATAGGCTTCGGCATGAGGCGTAAAAGTTAATTCGGCCCGGTGCAATGACAAACGCTTTCTTGTAGCGCCGTCTGTGTCAAACGCCGGTATAGGCTTGCTGGCGCGAGCGGATCAACCGCCCTACAATTTGTCGGATGCAATCTCCCGCACGGAAACAGCCGCAGGTGATCATTGTCGGTGCTGGCTTTGGCGGGCTTGAGGCAGCGAAGAAGCTTGCCTGTGAAGATGTGCGCCTGACGCTAATCGATCGCTCAAATTATCATCTGTTTCAGCCTTTACTCTATCAGGTGGCAACAGCCGCGCTCTCGCCCGCCGACATTGCCGCCCCGGTGCGCGCAATCTTGAGCAAATGCAAAAACGTCGAAGTCATCCTCGCCGAGGTGGAGTCGGTTGATGTCGAAGCTAGACAAGTAAGAACGAAAGACCGGGTATTCGATTATGACTATCTCATCCTCGCCACTGGAGCACGCCACTCCTACTTTGGACATGACGAGTGGGAAAAACTTGCTCCGGGATTAAAAAGTCTTGAAGATGCGGTTGAGCTACGCCGACGGATCCTCTTAGCGTTTGAATACGCGGAAAAAATTCAAGACGAAGCGGCGCGCAAGGCGGCAATGACATTCGTTATCATCGGCGGTGGCCCGACCGGTGTTGAAATGGCGGGTGCGATCGCGGAAATCTCGCGATACACGCTCGCTAAAAACTTTCGCCACATCGATCCATCGCAAGCACGCGTGATCCTCATCGAAGGCGCTCCGTGCCTGCTCGCCGCGTATCCGCCTGACCTGTCCGAGAGCGCGCGAAAACAACTGCTCGAGCTTGGCGTGGAAGTGCGCACGAACGCACGGGCGACGAACATTACCGAGGAAGGTGTACAAGTGGACGGCGAATTTATTCCGTGCCGCGTGAAAATCTGGGCGGCCGGCAATATTGCGTCGTTCGTCGGGAAGACGCTCAGCGTGCCGGTTGACCGCGTTGGCCGAGTTATTGTGAACGACGACCTCACTATTTCCGGACATCCGGAAGTGCAGGTAATTGGCGACCTGGCAAATTTCTCGCATCAAACCGGAGAACCCTTGCCGGGAATCTCGCCCGTGGCGATGCAACAGGGGCGCCACGCAGCTCGCAACATTTTGCGAATGATCCGCGGCGAAAAACCGAAGCAATTTCGGTATTTCGATAAGGGAAGCATGGCTACAATCGGCCGCAATAAGGCCGTTGCGGATCTAAAATTTTTTCATCTCAGCGGGCGACCTGCGTGGTTGGCGTGGTTATTCGTGCACATCATCTTCCTTGTCGGGTTCCGCAATCGCCTGCTCGTCCTCTTTCAATGGGCGTGGGCGTATTTGAGCTTCGATAAAGGTGCACGTTTGATTACGCGTAATTTTCAGTCGGAACACAGGCCGCCGGCGTAAGGCAGTTAACGAGTGTAACCGAACTGCTAAATTCTTTTCAGCCGCCAAACAAAATCACTAAATCATTATTGAGTCGCTAATGGAAGCCAACGACGCAATCCCGCGCATCGCGATCCGCAATCTTCAGCGAACAATCTCAGTCAACGTCGCCGAACTCGAAACGTTCGCCGGCAACGCCGTGCAGTATTGCTTACAATTGCAACGTCGAAAGCGAACCGACTTATACAACCTGAGGGAAGTTTTCATCTGGTTGATTTCGGATCGGCGGATGGCGCTTTTGCATCGGAAGTTTCTCGGACAGTCGGGGCCGACCGATGTAATGACCTTTCAACACGGCGAAGTTTTCATCAGTGTCGAGACCGCACGAGGCCACGCCCGCGCATTCGGAAATTCGCTCCTGCGTGAGTTGAAGTTGTACATCGTCCATGGCCTTTTACATCTTCACGGGTTCGACGATCAGACCGCAAGCGAGGCTCACAGGATGAAAGCGGCGCAGGAGAAAATTCTTCGCGCCTGTACCCGGCATCGGGTGATCCGGGCCAGAACAATGAAGCCGGTGCCGGTATAATGATGCCGGCTACAGGTTTGAACTGAGGTCTCCGTATGTTAACATTTTTTCATGAGCGTGGAGCCACTTTGGGTCGAAGTGGCCGGCCCTATAATCGCTGGAATCGAAATGCTTCCGAAGAATGCGGCGCCATCCACTATCGGCGCACCGACGATTGAAGAAGAAACCAGCACGGAACAAGCGCTCGATCTGCCGTGGCACGTCGTGGTCCACAATGATCCGGTAAATTTGATGAGCTATGTAACAATGGTTTTCCAGCGCGTGTTCGGCTATCCACGCGATAAAGCGGAGAGACACATGTTAGAAGTGCATCACAAAGGACGTTCCATTTTATGGAGCGGCATGCGGGAACGAGCCGAACTTTATGTGCAGCAACTGCACGGTTACCTTCTACTCGCCACACTTGAGAAAGTTTCGTAGTCATGGAGATTCGCCGGCGCAAGAACCAGATCGAAATCTCCGAGCTTGACCCGTTTCTTGCCGAACTGCTTCGGCAAATTCCCACGAGCGCCAATACGGAAGGCGCGCCTGCCGCCGAACAACGTATCTTCAGCCCCCCGGCAAACGGCAAAGAGGCGGAATTGTGCGCCGAGTGGAAAATGTATGTCGAACCTGAATTGCGCCGTCTATTTCAGACCGCCACCCAAACAGTGGGCGCTGATCTGGAGCAACTAAATGGAAACGAAAAAAGTCTCGCTAACCGCACTCTGCGCATTCCGACCAAACATGCCGACGCATGGTTAAGCGTACTCAATCAGGCCCGGCTCGTGATCGCTGCAAAAAATAATTTCACCGAGACCGAACTCAACGACCACCTTCACTCACCGATTGGATCCCGCCGCGACCTGAGCTTGTTCCAGGTAAACTTCTACGGCTTTCTGCAGGAATTTATTCTCCGCGAGCTGGAGTGCTGAGAGGTGAATGCAGCAATCAAGACTGCTTCTTGGCTTTGACCATGGCCATGAGGCGTTCCTTGATCGCATCGGAAGACTTCGCCGGACGCAGGCTCAGCGCGAATGCTTCGTGCAACGCATAGCATTTGCCGATGAAGTCGTCGGCCTTTTTTCCGAATTTCTTGCGCGCTTTCTCGAACTCGTCGAGTTCCTCCGGCTCGAGCGCGCCAATCACGTAAAGTCGGGACTGATTCTGAAACTGCTCAAAGTTCATCTTTCAGGTCCTTGAGGCCGTCATATATTTTTTTCAATCCCAATTCAAGCCTGGTTTTTACAGTGCCCAATGGTGTATTCGTTTTCGCTGCAATTTCGCGCTGGCTCATGCCTCTGAAAAACGCAAGGTCGATTGCCTGTTGCTGGGCCGGCGGCAGGCCGCTGATCACTTTGCGAATCAGGACACGTGTGTCGCTCAAAACGATTTCGTCTTCGGTGGCATTGTGCACCCATGCGTCAGGCTGTTGTTCCGTTTCGTTTTGAAGGCGTTCCTCTGCGCGCGCATAGGCCTGTTTCTTCCGCAGGCCGTCTATCGCCCGTCGCCGCGCGAGTGTAACCATCCAGCCGAGCGGTTTGCCCTTTTGCGCGGAGAAATTTTTGGCCTGATTCCAGATTTCCATGAAAATCTCCTGCAAGAGGTCGTCGGCCTCGGCTTCACTGTGAATGACACGCAGGATCAGCGCTTTAAGAATACCGTTGTAACGATCGTAGAGCTGTGACAGTGCATCAGCGTCACCAGCCTGAATGCCCCTCATCAATTCGAAGTCACTCGGAGCTCCGGGTTCGAGTGGTGGGGCGATGGTGCGTGGTCCCATCCGCGACTGTGCTATTTGGACGCGTTTCTTTGATTTGCGTCCCGTAGAAGAAGTTGGTTTCGAATGTGGCATTCGTAATAAAAAC
>QHQV01000056.1 GCA_003219945.1 Verrucomicrobiota bacterium
TAAGTCACGCCCGCAATACCGGCGCGGCTGCCGCCAAAGGCGAAGTGTTGGCCTACACCGATTCGGACTGTATGACAGACGCCGATTGGATGTACTACCTGATTGGCACGCTTGTCAGTGGCGATTACGCCGGAGTAGGAGGACCGAACATCACGCCGCCGGCACAAAATTGGATTCAGGCGTGCGTTGCTGCAGCGCCGGGCGGACCAAACCATGTTCTGCTTACGGACACAGTCGCCGAGCATATTCCCGGTTGTAACATGGCGTTTTACCGTTGGGCCTTCGAAGGTGTAGGCGGGTTCGATCCCGAATATCGCAAGGCCGGCGACGAC
>QHQV01000057.1:0-1422 GCA_003219945.1 Verrucomicrobiota bacterium
AGCGCGATCGTCTGGCATTATCGGCGGTTTACGCTGCGCGCTTTCTTGAAACAGCAAGACGGCTACGGCGAAGCGGAATCTTTGCTGCGCTTTAAACATTTGATCTTTTTCGGCCCGACCGGCACAGCGAAATGGCGCGGTCAAATCTACGGCGCCACGCGGTTCAGCTGGTTTGTTAATCGGCAGATCATTTATCACGGGATTTTCGGTGAAGGATTTTTCCAATCGATTTATCCTGCGCCGCAATCAGAGGTCGCGGCCTACCTCAGCAGCATCGAATGGTTTGGGCTCACGATCTTTCTTTTCGGCCTGGGAATTTTTCTGCCTGGGCTGCGCATTGTTCCGTACCTGATGTTCGGCGGCACTTTTTGCGTGGCGCTTTCGTATATGGTGCGGGCACGAATCGAACCAAAATTCGACACGGTGCACGCGCGCCTGCTGGTTATGATCCTCGCCTTTGCGCAACCGCTCGTGCGCGGATTCTCGCGCTACTTCACCTGGCTGCGTTTTAAACGCACACCGGCAAACGTCATCCGGAAGCACGAACATTTACCCGAAAACGCGCGCTCGCGAGGCAGCCTCAGTCGACGTGTGTTTTGGAGCGAGGAGGGGAGGGACCGCCACCATTTCCTGGGCGAAATGTTTCGGTTGCTGGAGGAAGAAGGCTGGCGCTATTCCACCGATAGCGGCTGGAACGATTGGGATATTCAAATCTACGGCAATTTCTGGTGGAGCATCGCGCTTCAAACCGTCACCGAATATCATGGTGGAGGAAAGTGTTTGACCCGTGTGCGGCTTCGCAACCGGATGGTTATCACGATGATCATCTTCAATCTGGTTGCGATCAGCCTGTTGATTTACCACCAGGTAAATGTTTCTCGCGTTGATTTCTGGCCAATCGTTTTTTACCTGGCTGCTCTGGGTTTTCTTGGAACGCGCGCGCGCGCGTTGAAATCGCGCGTAGCCGAACTGGTTGATCTTGCTGCCTTTCGAGCAGGCCTGCAGCGCGTGTCGCACAAAGGAAAACCGGTGACGCGGACAGCGGAGCCAGAACTGGAGGTTGCGGTGAACGCGACCGATCCCGCGTCGCCGCAGTTGCCAAGGTAACGCACGCGTCTCGCGTGTTGGCGAGCGCGTCCTCGCGATCGCGGACTTTCAGCTACGATCATGCTTCAAGCGTATGTCGAGCGGTGAGGAAAGATTGTTTCGGCGAGACGCCGACACCAGCACGCGAGACTCGTGCGCTACCCATCAGAATTCCAAACGCACTTTGCCAGTGCCACGCTCAACGCGACCGATTCGCTTTGCGCCCAACATCGAGATCGCGCGTTGCGCCTTCTCCTCGGCAACAATCGCTACCATCCCAATGCCCATGTTGAAGACTTGATACATCTCCTGAGGATCGACGTTTCCATTTTTCTG